>JAOUBX010000023.1 GCA_029860075.1 Deltaproteobacteria bacterium
GGAGGGATTTTTTGCAAGGTCAAGGAAATCAAGGGTTTCGCCGAGTCGTACTGCTGTACGTCGCACAAGCAAATCTGAAGATTGACGCAGAGATTGCGAAAAAGCACCCTTGACCGATGAAAACTAAATAGGATTTCAAATATGATGGTCCGCTAAATTTTCAGGTGCAATATGGCTGAAGAAAAGAGCAGAAAAAAAGAAGGCAAACCTTTCTCCCGGAAGAAGAAATCGCCCGATAAAAAGGACGAAGAGACCTTTCGTCTTGTCCGTATAGGCGCATCCACCATGGCCATCAGGAAGAGCGGCTTTTTTGACATCGTTCAAGATACGCAGATCCATCACATCCCCCTGACGCCTGATTATTTCGAAGGCATTGCAGACATTGAAGGCACGACTATAAGCGCCTTTGACCTTGCAAAACTTATCGCTCTGCCGGCAAAAGGCTCATTAAAAAAATCGCTCCTCATTGTTGCCAGGGAAAAACCGGCGGCCGCCTTTACCGTCGATGAAATCCTTAATGAAGAAAGAATCAGAAAAGATGACCTTCTTCCCCTGCCCGCTTACCTCAAAAGCCTGACCATAGACAGCGTCATTTCTTCGGGAGGCAAGCTTATCCCCATCATTAACATAAAAAACCTTTACGGGACCATCATTTCCGATGAATGGCAAAAAGCCTCACCTTCACTTATCCCGCCCCGGGAGAAAAAACAAGGTGAGAAGAAAAAAGAACTGACATTTTTCGATCTTGGAGGGGAGCAATTTGCCACAGGGGGTATTGAAGAAGAGTTGCCTTATGATGCTCAAAAAATAACCGCTCTTTCCGCCCTTCCGGAATTTATCAGGGGTATCTCTTTTCACAAGGGAGAACTCATTACCATTATCGACGCCTGCCTGAGAATTACAGGAAAAAAAGCGCCTCAGAGGGGAAGACTTCTTATCACTCGCATAGGGGATGATCTCTTCGGATTTATCACGGGAAAGGCCCTTAAAACCTCAAAAAAAGAGGAAGAAAAAAGGACCGGCCTGCCTCTTTTGGCGGAAAAACCCTGGATAAAAAATGTTGCCCTCAGGAAAAAAGAACTTATTCCCCTTGTGGAACTCGATAAACTCCTCGATCCCCGTGAGGACGAAGGAGCGGCATCAAAAGCGATTGATACCTGCAAACCGGACCTGTCACTGCAATCAAGGTTTGCAAAAGAGAAACTGGGCGTACGCGATTTCCTCATATCGGACAGGCGGTATGCTCTGCCCGCTGAGCAGGTAAAGGATGTCATACCTTACAGCCCCGGCAGAAGCCTTCCGCTTCTCCCCTCCATTATTGCCGGTGTCCGGGATTATAAGGGAAAGGTCCTTCCCATTGTTGATATAACCACCTGCTTCGGCTTTCGCTCCCGGCCCGGCAAGGGATGGAAAATGCTCGTCATGGAGAATGGCGATTTTTCTGCGCTTGTGCTTGCTCAGGCAGTCTTTGACGAACATCTTCTCCAGGCGCAGCAACAAAAAGCAGTGCCTGTTATCATGAAACACCGTTTTCTCTACGGTTGCTATACAGATGAAGAAACAAAAGGCGTCCGCCTCATTCCCGATATTTACAAGCTCTGCATCCACTTCGATGAAACGATGGTAAGAGATATTTTTGAATCCATGAAAGAGCACGAAAAAGCCGTCGCCTTTTCCACTGAAGAAAAAGCGGAAGAAGAACAACTCACGCCTGCAGTTGAAAGGAAAGAAGAAGCGCCTCCTGGAGGAAAAATTGAAGAAAAAGAAGTTCTTCAGGAAACAGCCCCGCCAAAAACCGGTGAAAAAGGAGAAGAAAGGATCACTCATGAAGACATGTTCCCCGGACAAAAACCGTTAAAGGACATTGCGCAGGCAGAGAAAAAAGGGGGCGAGGAAAGCGGGGAAATCCTTAAAGGGGAGGAAGAAGAGATAAAACCACGGGAACCCTCTCCGGAGCCTGTCACTCCTGCCGAATCCATCGATAAAGGCGGTGGGCCCACAGGAAAAATTGCAGAAGAAACAGAAAGAGAAGCGCCTCCTGAAAGAACAATTGAAGAAAAAGAAGTTCTTCAGGAAACAGCCCCGCCAAAAACCGGTGAAGAAGGAGAAGAAAGGATCACTCATGAAGACATGTTCCCCGGGCAGAAACCTTTAAAGGACATTGCGCAGGAAGAGAAGAAAGGGGGCGAGGAAAGCGGGGAAATCCTTAAAGAGGAGGAAGAAGTTCCTTTCCATGTAAAGGAACCTTTTCATGAAAGAAAAGAAGAAAGAGAAACCATTAAAGAGGAGACGTCCCCCACAACAGGAGAAGAGATAAAAACACGGGAACCCTCTCCGAAGCCTGTCACTCCTGCCGAATCCATCTATAACGGCGGTGGTCGCACTGGAAAGATCATTCTGCTCATCATCCTTCTTGCAGCTGCGCTCATTTATTTCTTTTTTGGTTATGAAAAGAAGCCGGCTTCTCTCTTGGAAAAAGAGATGAGGCATCCAACTCCCGTCGCAATTCCACCTTATGTAAGTAAGGACAGCAGCGAAAAGCAGCCAGGGAAAGAAGCGACTAAAAAGGAAGCGCCTCGGGAAGATAAAGTTCCATCAAAGGTTGGTCCTGTAGAAGAGGAGAGATTAGCCGAAGAGGAACGACTGGCCGAAGAGAAGCAACTGGCTGAAGAAAAGCAACTGGCTGAAGAAAAGCAACTGGCTGAAGAGAAGCAACTGGCTGAAGAGAAGCAACTGGCTGAAGAAAAGCAACTGGCTGAAGAGAAGCAACTGGCCGAAGAGAAGCAACTGGCTGAAGAAAAGCAACTGGCTGAAGAAAAGCGACTGGCTGAAGAGAAGCGACTGGCTGAAGAGAAGCGACTGGCCGAAGAAAAGCGATTGGCTGAAGAGAAGCAACTGGCTGAAGAGAAGCGACTGGCTGAAGAGGAGCGATTGGCTGAAGAGAAGCGACTGGCTGAAGAGAAGCGATTGGCCGAAGAAAAGAAACTGCCAAAAGAAGTGCGCAAAGAACGGGCCAAACCGATTATGAGAAAAGGAAGAAGCTACCCACCTCTTGGGGAGTTTGATTATTATACCGTCCGCAAAGGGGACACCCTCTGGGATATTGCAGAGGCCTACAGTCAAAACCCTTTCGATTATCATCTCGTAGCCGAAGACAACCGGATCGTCAATCCCGACCTCATTTATCCGGAGCAAAAACTGAGGCTGCAAAGAAAGTGGAAGAAGAAAAAAGCGCCCGCCCAGGGTGAAAGATAAAAAACCTCAATCTACAAATAGGGCGAAAACAACCAGCACAGAGCGTCGCGAAGCCTTACGGGCAAAGCCCTTCCATCAAGTTCTTCAAGACTGAGCTTACGTGAAAGGAGCCTTCTTTCTTCCACATAGCCGGCCAGTTTGCGGGCCAGCTTTTCATCATACACCTCTACCATCAGTTCAAAATTAAGACGCAAACTTCGCGCGTCGAAGTTTGCCGACCCGATCTGCAGGTAATGATCATCAACGAGGAAAAGCTTGCCATGGGCAAAGGGAGGTGGCTGATAGCAGACCTCCACTCCCCACTGTACCAGTTCCCACAACATATTGCGCATAGCCCAGTGTACGATAAGATGATTATTTTTCTCAGGAAGGACAAGAGTAACATCAACCCCCCTGAGAGCCGCTGCCTGCAAGGCGCCGATAAGTTCACGAGGCGGAAGAAAGTAAGGGGTAAGGATGGTAATTTTCTTTCTTGCTGTTGCAATGGAACTGATAAATATCATTATGAGCTTATCAATATCTTCATCAGGGCCGTCGAGAATGGTTCGGCAAAGGGCATTGCCGGAGAGTTCTTTATAATGAAAAGGGGCAGGTTTGCCGCCTGCTCCCCCTGACGCAAAATCCCAGTCTTTCAGGAAGGCCTGTTCAAGCTGGTTAACAACGGAACCGACCAGTTTAAAATGAATGTCTGTAGTGCATTTCCGACGATTGCTCTCTCCTTCCAGGTGCCTGTCCCTTATGTTCATACCGCCGGTAAAAGCTACTTTACCATCTGCAACAAGCAGCTTTCTGTGATTACGAAGATTGATATGCAGAAAAGGGGGCAAAAAGGTGGGGGGCAGGTAGCGGAAAAAACCGACACCCTTTTTCCTGAGACCGGAGCCGCTTCTTGGCAAAGAATACCATTCACCGAAACCGTCGATAAGCACCCTCACATCGACGCCTCTTGCCGTCGCCCCGGCCAACGCATCAATAAAAGTATTGCCTGTCTTGTCGCTTTCGAAAATATAGGTGCTCAGATATACCCGCTCAGAGGCCGAATCAATGGCCTCCAGCATAGCGGGATAAGCCTCTTCACCATTAAAAAGCGGTTCCACCCGGTTTCCCCGGGTCAGTGGATTGCCGGCAAGAACATGGGATATTCCGGCAGGCACAAAATAATCATCAGGAAGGTTAAAGTCTGCCAACAAGGCTTTGCTCTCATGGCGGAGACGCTCATAACCCGCCGGAAGCGCGAAGATTTTTTTTCCATGAAGTTCCCGTGCCCTCGTATTAATGCGGTTAATCCCAAAAATAAAATATAGCAAGGGACCTGCCAGAGGGAAAGTCAGACAAAGGGCAATCCAGCCAAAAGCTGCTCTGGGATTACGTTTGTATAGAAGAGCGTGACCGGCGCTAAAAAGCGCCAGAATAATATCGAAACCTAAAAATAACCACTTTAACCAACCCATTCTTTTGTACCCCTGCTACATATTAAAACAGCTTTATCCCTCTTATTAAAGTTAAAACAGCATAAGAACGCATATAACACCTTGCATTATTCCAAAAGGACCTTTTGGCAAAGGCTCCTTTATTTTGATATATTTTTATATTAACTATGCACAGCCGCAATAAAAGGATTTATTCATGTCAAACTGTGTTCAATCAAAAGGTCATATGTGGTGCAAAAATTTACCTTCACATTACAGGGATAAAGAGGGAAAAAATTATTGTATTTTCCATGCGCCGGAAGGATGCAAGGGAGACGTGGCTCAAGATGAATTTGTCGGCCTGCTTTTAAGAAAAATATCTGAAGATTACAAAGAGGGCAAAAGCTGCAATCTTTCAGGAACTGTTTTTGAGTGGCATATTAATTTCAAAGATTTTTACGGTGAAAATGTCCTTCATAAAATATGCTTTTCAAAATCCCTATTCTGCCGGAAAGCCGATTTTTCTCATGTTACCTTTAATGGAGATGCCCTCTTTTCAAAGGCCATATTCTGTGAGGAAGCCGATTTCGAATATGCCCGCTTCCAGGGGAGCGCCAATTTCAGCGGCGCTGTTTTTCATGATAAAGCAAGGTTTTTCGACGCCACAGTAGAAGGGTATGCCGACTTTTCTTCCGTTACCTTTAATAAAACTTCCTATTTTTCGTGGGGAGCATTTAAAAACAAGGTTATTTTTAAAAATACATGCTATAAAGAAAATGCCATCTTTAAGCGTCCTGTTTTTTAAAGCCCTGTTAAAACAGGCTTTTTTAGCAATCCGCAAGCAAAGCTTGATCTTTTGCCCTCTTTTCTGTTATACTTGCGCCATTAAACAATAAAGGTAACAAACAAAGTGTCAGTTTATTTAACACTATCAAGCATCTTCAGAATTTATTAAACAACTCGCGGCAATCCCCCCTGTTAAAACACGACATTAGCAACGAACGCAATATTTGGCATAGCTTTTGCTGAAACCACGCAAAACTATTTTGAACAGATAAACAAAAAAAAGATTTATTGGAGACCAACATAAAATGAATGAAAACAATTCAGCGTGCATGACAGCCGATGATATATTCCAAAGCAGCCTATGGTACTGTGAAACCCATAAAAAGGTGGCCCTGTCCCTTTCTGCCCTGGCAATTCTCTTATTGGCAGGCTTCGCTTATTTTGCTTCTCATAACCTGCATATCTTTAAAAAGCAGGGAATGCCTGAAGTAAAAAGCGTAAGCACGGATCTTGAGACAAAACCTCTGCGTGACCTCATATCAAAAAAATCGGCATTAAAGAGTGATATCTGGGATGTGGACCCACACCTGGAAAAACTCGTCAACAAAAAAATACTTCTCTGGCAATTAAATGTTTCCCGCCGTACAGGCAAAAGGCCCCTTGACAATATCGGCGAATGGCTTTCTAACGTATCCATCTATAGGGAGTATATTGCAGATGCATCGGCAAAATATTCAATTGATGAAAATTTTCTGACAGCGCTTTTTGCCTGGGAAAGCCGGGGAAATCCGAGAGCAAAGTCGATCAAGTCGGCACGTGGATTCGGTCAGTTCATGAGAATAACGGCATCTGAAAAAGGGCTTGTCGTTAACGATGCAATCGACGAGAGGCTCGATCCATCCAGGGCCATCTATGCCGCCGCTTCCTACATACGCGATGCGGCAAAAAGGTATGACAACTACAGCTTTCTCATCACTGCCTATTACAACTATGGACCGGGCAACGTAAGAAAAAATATCAGAAGATACGGCCTTAAGGAGTCACTTTTCTACAGACTCCCACAGGAGACGCAGCAGCATTATGCAAGCATATTTGCCATAAAAAAGCTTCTCGACAGCCCCGAAGTTTACGATTTTTCTTATGATGTAAAGCCCTCTTTCAAATCGCTTGTAAAGGATGCCAGGCCCTATGTCGTTAAAAAGGGTGAAGATCTTGGTAAAGTTGCCGAGAAACATAATATGGATTTAGAAATGATTTTATATAAAAACCCCAAGATCCTTAATCATAAACGTATCAGGCAGGGCACCATCATAAAAATTTAAGGGATTGATTCAAGAGCCACCTTTCTATAAAAACGGGTTGAGCGTCAGTTCAGCCCGTTTTTACATCTCTCCCGCCCTGAGCCTTGCGAGAGAAAAGTCACTCCTTTTTCATCCCCCTTTTTTTTTACCTAACTTCCCCACATTTTTTCTGATATACTCTCCCATTATCAACCTTTAGCATGCCTTTGTCACCAGGATTTGCAACGAGGCTGACAAGGCACGACTTCCGGCTGCTACGACGGAAAGTTGGTGAAAAAAGCCGGCGAGACCCCCTAAAAACTAAAGAAAAACATGCAGAAAAAGATCGAAAAAGAAGAGGAATTAAAAAAAAGAAAAGCCCTGACACTGGAATTCCATATAGCAAGCGATTCCAGGAACAGGTACCATTTCAGAGAACATCTGTTAACCATTCGTGATGACGACGTAAGGGAAAACATGCGGGGCATACGCCTTCTGGCCGACAAGGTAAACAGGAGGCGTATTGAGGAAAAAAGAGAAGGAAAACCACTCTACGGCAGCTATCTCTATGCCGCCGGCCTTCTTGACGTCATTTTTCATTACATTATCGGACGCTACAGCGAAGAGAAAGCGCCGGGCGTTCTCGGCGAACTGGAAGAATTCCTCGAAAACCAATACGGTAAAGAAGCGCTTCAAAATCTTTACTCACACTTTTCCGGAAGTTTTCCTGCACTGGCTGTTTACAAGGGAGAAAAGAAGGCCGACGATTACCTTTTTGGCAGCGACCCCTCAGGCATACCGAACAGCAGGCTTATCCTGGAAGAGCTTATCATCCTCTGGTTGGGAAATATAAATCCGGCATTTGAGCCCCTCATTGAACTCATTAATGACAAAAGCCTGGAAAAATCGACAAACTACCTCTCCGTCATGGAGTCCATCAATGGCTTCTTTAAAAATAAACCGGCTTTCGGTCCCGATAATGAATACCTTATCGATATGCTTCGTTCCCCTGCTCTCGATTCTCCCGATTCACTGATGGGGCAGATCGAATTCATTCTAAAACGATGGAAAAACCTTCTCGGCAGATTAGCTGACATCATCCTCAGGGGAATCGACCTTATCAGGGAAGAAGAAAAGGCAAGAGACGGTTTCAGGCCCGGCGAGACCTATGTCGTTCAATTTTCTCACGATGAGGACCTGGAGCGCTTCAGCGACGATCTCGACTGGATGCCCAAGGTGGTGCTCATGGCCAAGTGCACCTACGTCTGGCTCGATCAATTGAGCAAAACATACGACAAAAATATTTACCGGCTCGACCATATTCCCGATGAAGAACTGGATAGACTGGCTTCCCGAGGATTTACGGGCCTCTGGCTCATCGGTCTGTGGGAGCGAAGCCGTGCCTCAAAAAGGATAAAACAGATATGCGGCAATCCCGAGGCCGTCGCTTCAGCCTATTCACTCCTCGATTACGACATTGCCCATGACCTTGGCGGGGAAGATGCTTACGAAAATCTCCGCAAAAGAGCATGGGAACGAGGGATTCGCCTTGCCAGCGACATGGTGCCCAACCATATGGGAATAGATTCCAGATGGCTCATCGAACATCCCGACTGGTTTGTGCAACTCGATTATCCTCCTTTTCCATCCTATGCCTTCGAAGGAGAAGATCTCTGCCATGACGACCGTGTGGGCGTCTTCCTGGAAGAGGGATACTGGCATAAGTCGGATGCAGCCGTCGTTTTCAAGCGCGTCGACTATCATACCGGTGAGACAAAATTTATCTACCACGGGAATGACGGAACACAGATGCCCTGGAACGATACGGCACAACTCAATTTCCTCAAATCGGAAGTCAGAGAGGCCGTTATCCAGACCATTCTCCATGTGGCAAGGAAATTCCCCATCATACGTTTTGACGCCGCCATGACCCTTGCCAAACGGCATTACCAGCGGCTCTGGTTCCCGCCGCCCGGCGCAGGAGGAGATATTCCTTCCCGTGCCGAGCATTCCATCTCCAATGAAGAATTCCAAAACCTCTTTCCTCTTGAGTTCTGGCGTGAGGTGGTAGACAGGGTAAGAGAAGAAGTCCCCGAAACCCTGCTGCTGGCGGAAGCCTTCTGGATGATGGAGGGCTACTTCGTGAGAAGCCTCGGCATGCATCGCGTCTACAACAGCGCCTTTATGAACATGCTGAAAAACGAAGAGAATGCCAAATACCGCATGTCCATCAAGAACGTGCTCGAATTCAATCCACAAATACTCAAACGTTACGTCAACTTCATGAACAATCCTGATGAAGAAACGGCCGTTGCCCAGTTCGGCAAGGACGATAAATATTTCGGCGTCTGCATGATGATGAGCACCATGCCCGGCCTTCCCATGTACGGCCATGGACAGGTTGAAGGCTTTGCCGAAAAATACGGCATGGAATACAGGCGGGCCTACTGGGATGAAAGGCCTGACAGCTACCTTGTTGCCAGGCATGAAAGAGAGATCTTTCCCCTGCTCAAGAAACGCTACCTCTTCAGCGGCGTTGAGAATTTCCTCCTTTATGACTTCTACAACAGGGCAGGATATGTCGATGAAGACGTCTTTGCCTATTCAAACGGCGCAGGCAATGAAAGAGCGCTCATTATTTACCTCAATAAGTTCAGGTCTGCCAAAGGGACCATAAGATTATCTGCAGGTTACATCCATGATGGCGCCATAAAACAAAGTACCCTCGGCGAGGGCCTCGGCATTTCCCATGGCGATGAAAAATACTGCCTCTTCAGGGATATAATAACAGGCCTTCAATATATAAGGTCTAACAATGAAATGCTCAACAACGGCATCTATGTAGAGCTGGAAGCATTCAAATATCACGTTTTCCTCGACTTCCACGAGGTTGAAGACGATGAAAGCAGGCATTACGGAAGGTTGCATGCCTACCTCAACGGACGGGGGGTTCACTCCATTGAAGATGCGCTCGTCGAGATGGAGATGCAGTCCCTTCTCCACTTTTTCCATGAGGCCATCAATCCGGGAAGCCTGCGCTACCTGGCGGAAGGAATGACTGACGGTGAATTGGACCCTGGCGTGCTGGCTGCCTTTGAGGAAAAAAGCACGAACCTTATCAAGGGCTATCAGTCATTCGAAAGCAAAGCCACCTTGCCCAAAGGATTAGTGGAAGACCTTAAGAAGACCTACAGGACGATCATGTCTCTGCCTGAACTTGCCAGGGAAGATGACAGCGGATGGAGAGCTTACCTGACAACAGACCCTTATGGCGCCGAAACAGGTGAACTGCAGGGATACCGACTCATGCTTTCCTGGCTCTTTATATGGCTCCTCTATAAAATCAAACCTCAAATGAGTGATTCAAAACGTTCCTTTGACTGGCTTTTCGAAAGATATCTGGCATCGATGATCCGTAAATCTTTCATGACCCTCGGCGTTTTTGAAAAAGAGGCAGGCGAAGAAGCTCAGCTCCTCAGATTAATCATCAAGAATGAAGAAAAGCTGACTTTTGCCGGCCGTCCCTCTCTCCATTCTCAAATGGAAGGACTTTTCAAAATAGGCGCCGTCCAGGACTTTATCGATGTCAATATGCATGGGAACATCCTTTACTTCAACAAGGAAAAAATGGAAGTACTTATCTACTGGTTCTTTATCATGGCCCTTGTAAAAGGACTAACAGAGGGTGTTGACAGAAAGAAAGTCCTGGCAAATATGGAAGTCGTTCATAAAAAAGTCTCCCTCATTCTCAATTCGGCGGAAAAATCGGGCTACAGGCTGGAAGCGTTTCTGGCATTGCTCTAGCAAAGGTGTTTAACCACGGAGTATGTCACTGTCCCACTTTTCATTACTCCTCCCCCGCTTCTCAAAGTAAAAATTTAATGCAGATTTGCCTTAAAAAAATTCCCCTCTTATGGTAAGATTGTTGATTCATTTAAATGACTAAAGGGATAATAAAAAATGAAAGCAAAGGTTTACGTTACGCTAAAAAAAGGCATCCTTGATCCACAGGGAAAAGCGGTCCAGCATTCTCTCGGCGCCATGGATTTTGAGGAAGTTATCGATGTAAGGCAGGGAAAGGTTTTCGAACTGATCCTTGACGATAAAACTACCCCTGAAGAAGCTGAAAAGAGGGTAACGGAAATGGCCCGGCAACTCCTTGCCAACACAGTGATGGAAAACTTCAGGGTAGAAATAGAATGAAGTTCGCTGTTGTCGTTTTTCCGGGTTCCAATTGTGACCATGACTGCTACCACGTTGCCAAACACGTTATGGGGCAGGATACTTCCTTTATATGGCACAAAGACCATACCGATCTTTCCGCTTTTGACTGCATCATTGTTCCCGGCGGTTTCTCTTACGGAGATTACTTAAGGCCCGGTTCCATTGCCACCCACTCTCCCATCATGCAGGATATTGTCTCTTTTGCCGGCAAAGGAAAGTTCGTCATAGGCATATGCAACGGTTTTCAGATATTAACGGAAGCAGGTTTATTGCCCGGCGTTCTCATGCGAAACAGGACGCTCCGCTTTATCTGCCGCGACGTTGAACTGACTGTGGAGAATAAGGACACACCCTTTACCTCCGCTTACAAAGAAGGCCAGGTCGTCCGCATTCCCATCGCCCACCATGATGGAAACTATTTTACCGATGAAAATACGCTTAAAAGCATTGAAGATAGTAACCAGGTAATATTCAGATATACCGATAAACGGGGAGAAGCATCAGTAGAAGCAAATCCCAACGGCTCTTTGAATAATATTGCCGGCATATGCAATAAAGAGAAGAATGTACTGGGAATGATGCCTCACCCCGAGCGCTGTGCCGAAAAAGCGCTGGGCAATGAAGACGGTAAGGCCATCTTTGAATCGATTGTCAAATACCTTTCCTGAGAAATTTTCTCTATCCCCCTTAACAATTGACGAATAAATAAAAATGAGTGAAATAACTGAAGAAATCATAAAAAGCCACGGTCTGAGCAAAGAAGAGTACAGCAAGATCCTCGACATTCTGAAGAGGGAGCCCAACCTGCTTGAGCTGGGTATCTTTTCCGTTATGTGGAGTGAACACTGTTCCTACAAATCATCGAGGGCGCATCTCAAAAACTTCCCCACCGAAGGCCCCCGGGTAATCCAGGGCCCCGGCGAAAACGCAGGCGTTGTGGATATCGGTGACGGTCTGGCCGTTGCATTCAAAATGGAGTCTCACAACCACCCCTCCTTTATCGAACCCTATCAGGGCGCAGCAACAGGTGTGGGCGGCATTATGAGAGACGTTTTCACTATGGGCGCAAGACCCGTGGCCAACCTCAATTCCTTAAGGTTCGGTTCTCTCGAACTTGCGAAACACAAGTATTTATTAAAAGGTGTCGTTGAAGGAATTGCAGGCTACGGTAACTGTATGGGCGTGCCCACCATCGGCGGCGAGACCTATTTTGACGAATGTTATAACGGCAATATTCTCGTCAACGCCTTTACTCTCGGCCTTGTCAAAAGTGACAAAATATTCAGGGGCTATGCCTCGGGTACAGGCAATCCCGTTATTTATGTAGGCTCCAAAACAGGAAGAGACGGCATTCACGGCGCCACCATGGCCTCGGAAGAGTTTGACGAAGGTTCCGAAGAAAAAAGACCCACCGTTCAGGTGGGAGATCCCTTTACGGAAAAGCTGCTCCTCGAAGCCTGTCTCGAACTGATGAAAACCGATTACATCGTCGGTATTCAGGACATGGGGGCGGCAGGACTCACCTCTTCATCATTTGAGATGGCAAGCCGCGCCGGAACAGGCATTGAAATGAATCTCGACAATGTTCCCCAAAGAGAAAAAGAAATGACGCCTTACGAGTTGATGCTCTCCGAATCACAGGAAAGAATGCTCATGGTCGTCAAGAAGGGCTGCGAAAATAAGGTTAAGGAAATATTCGACAAATGGGACCTCGACTGTGCCGTTGTGGGCGCCGTAACCGATGACGGAATCATGAGACTCGTCGAAAAAGGAAAGATCGTCGCCGAGCTTCCCATCGAACCGCTTGCTGAAGGGGCACCTGTTTACAACAGGCCTGTAAAAAAACCTGACTATATTGATGAACTGAAAAACACCGATCTCCATGCTCTAAAAACACCTTCCAACCTGAATGAAGTACTTCTTGACCTCATGGATACACCTAACATAGCATCGAAGAAGTGGATATACAGGCAGTACGACCACATGGTAAGAACCGATACGGTTCTTCTTCCGGGTTCCGATTCGGCAGTGATCAGGGTTAAGGGAACCTCAAAGGGCGTGGCCATGACGAGTAATTGCAACTCAAGGTACTGCTATCTCGATCCTTATCTTGGCGGACAAATAACAGTGGCGGAAAATGCAAGAAACATCGTCTGCGCCGGCGCAAAACCACTGGCGGTAACAGACTGCCTAAATTTCGGCAACCCCGAAAAGCCCGAAATCATGTGGCAGTTTGCCCAAGCCGTCAAGGGTATTTCCGACGCCTGCAAGGCCTTTGAAACACCTGTCGTAAGCGGCAATGTGAGCCTCTATAACGAAACCAGGGGGGAAGCCATCTACCCCACACCAACGGTAGCCATGGTGGGCCTTTTAGAAAATGTTAATCTCCACTGCACACAATGGTTCAAAAACAGCGGCGACCTTATTGTCTTACTCGGTAAGAATAAAAACGAACTGGGCGGCAGTGAATACCTGAAACTCGTTCACAAAATGGTGACCGGGGCGCCACCGGAACTGGATGTGGAACTGGAAAAATCGGTTCAGCAGACCTGCCTTGAGGCAATCGGGGCGGGCATTATCGAATCCGCCCATGATTGTGCAGAAGGCGGCCTGGCCGTCGCCCTGGCTGAGTGCTGTATTTCAGGCCCTGCCCTCATAGGAGCGACAATAGAACTCCATGCCAATGGCAACAGGAAAGATGCCCTCCTCTTCGGTGAAAGCCAATCGAGAATTATTCTCTCACTAAACAGGCGATATATGGATAAACTTGAAGATATCGCCTGCCGCTATGACACGCCACTGGAAGTAATAGGCGAAGTGGGCGGTGAGTATCTTCTTATCAATAACTCCATCAACGCAGATGCCGGGAGCCTTTATGAGGCCTGGGATAAAGGGATTGAAAGGCGAATTTCCTGATGTTTGACAAGTTAAAGGAAGAGTGCGGCGTTTTTGGTATTTACAATCATCCTGAGGCATCCAACCTGACCTATCTCGGTCTTTATGCACTTCAGCACAGAGGCCAGGAGGGCGCAGGAATGGCGTCATCTGACGGCAAGCGGATCTATTCCTACAGGGACATGGGTCTTGTTGCCGATATATTTAATGAGGAAATCATATCGAGGCTGCCGGGAAGTTCGGCTATCGGCCATGTGAGATATTCCACATCAGGAGGCAGTGAAAGAAAAAACACGCAGCCCATTGTCGTCGACTATTCAAGAGGCCAGATCGCCCTCGCCCATAACGGAAATCTCGTTAACGCCGGTATTCTCAGAAGTGAACTCGAAGCCTATGGTTCTATATTTCAATCAACGACGGACTCGGAAGTTATTATACATCTTCTTGCAACGTCACACGTCAATTCGCTCGTCGACAGGATTTCCGATGCACTCTCCAAATTACAAGGGGCCTATTCTCTTCTTTTTCTCACCGAATCAAGGATGATCGCTGCCAGAGACCCGCAGGGAATCAGGCCGCTCTGTTACGGCAAACTCGACGGCGGTTACGTAGTCGCCTCCGAAACCTGTGCCCTCGATCTCATCGGCGCAAAGTATATTCGTGATGTTGAGCCCGGCGAGATACTCGTCTTCAAGGGAAACGAGGTCACCTCCATCAAGCCCTTTTCTGAAAAAAAAGCGGCCCACTGCGTATTCGAATACATCTATTTTGCAAGGCCCGACAGTTATATATTCGGTAAAGGCGTATCGGAAGTAAGAAAGGAATTCGGCAAAAGCCTGGCCCGTGAGCATCCCGTCGAAGCCGATGTGGTCATTCCCGTTCCCGACTCGGGAGTAACGGCAGCCATCGGCTATGCCGAGGAATCGGGCATTCCTTTCGCCATGGGTATTATCAGAAATCACTACGTTGGAAGAACCTTCATCGAACCGGAACAGTCCATCAGGCACTTTGGTGTAAAAATCAAGCTCAATGCCGTCAGGGACTTACTGGAAGGCAAGCGCGTCGTCGTTGTCGATGATTCCATCGTGAGAGGAACGACAAGCCGCAAAATCGTTAAAATGATCAGGGAGGCAGGTGCAAAAGAGGTCCATCTCAGGATCAGTTCTCCACCCACTTCCTTCCCCTGCTACTACGGAATCGATACGCCCACAAGAAACGAACTGATCGCCTCTTCCCACAGCGTTGATGAAATCAATAAGTATGTTACCTCCGATAGCCTGGGCTATCTCACTTTTCCCGGAATGCTGAGAGCGGCCGGTGAAAATTTAAGTTTCTGTGACGCCTGTTTTTCAGGCAACTATCCTATTGAATTCTACAATGAAACCCAGAATGAGCAAATGCCGCTATTTGATAAACGATGAAAGGATAGACTAATATGGAAAGAGAACGGCTTCTTAATATCCTCAGGGAAAAGTCCTATGAAAAACGTGAAGTAACGTTGGCATCGGGTAGAAAAAGTGATTTTTACATCGACTGCAAACAGACCACCCTCGACGCTGAAGGAGCATATCTGACAGGCAAACTCATGTATGAGATCATTAACCGCCTGGATGAGAAAATTGAAGGGGCAGGCGGATTAACGCTCGGCGCCGACCCTATTGCTACAGCCGTCTCCATTGCAAGCTATCAGGCAGGCAAACCGCTTCCTGCTTTTATCATCAGAAAGGAACCCAAAGGCCACGGTACGGGCCAGTGGCTGGAAGGGACGAAAAACCTGAGAAAAGGCTCAAAAGTCGTCATCGTCGAAGACGTAGTCACCACCGGCGGCTCATCTCTCAAGGCCGTCAAAAGAGCTGAACAATCAGGCCTTAATGCGGCCCTCATCCTCGCACTCGTCGACCGCTGTGAAGGTGGCAGGGAGAATATTGAAAAAGAGGGCTATAAACTCAAGTCCCTCTTCGAAAGAGCTGAAATCGTCGGCTGAATTATTTACCGCAGAGGACGCTGAGTTGGCGGAGAAAATCGAGTAATTTGAATTTATAAAGCCACATCAGAAGGTGTGGCTTTTTTCTTTATCGCTTTTCCAATCCCTAAATATTCAAATCCCCCCTCACTCCCCTTTGCTATAGTGGGGGAATTAAAACCTTGGTAATCATTGCTATTTACTTATCCTTATCCTGATGGCCTCCCCCTTACACCCGGCAATACAAGCCCCACAACCATTACAATCACTCTCCACTACCCTGGCAAAGCCCGCATCACTCATAATAACGGCATCTTCCGGACAATTATCAACACAATAAGCGCAGCCCGCCTCATGAGCGGGAGCACAGCGGCCCGCGCTTATCCGCGCCAGCCCCAGGTCTTTAGTTCCATTTTCGAAGTTAAGCGCCCCTGAGGGGCAAACCTTGACACACTCCCCGCAGTAGGTACAGTAAGCGTCTTTAAAATCGAGATAAGGCGTCTTGACTGCAAGCCCTGCCCTGCTGTTGAAATAACGGATTATCCCCTGGGGACAAATTTCACCGCAGCCCCCGCACTTTTCACAGGTAGATAAAAAATGCGTCTCACTTTGTGACCAGGGAGGACGTATCCCCTTTGGCGCCATAGAGGCCACCTTCCGGTCAACGGCCTTGCCCACTTCCTCAGCGGCTACACCAAAAAGCTTCTTTAAAAATTCACTGCGTGTAATTTTTTCACTCATCTGCTTTTATGAGATATTATTTTGACCACAGGGAGAAATCTTTCGCCAAAGAAACAAATAAGAGGATTTCTCAGGCACATTCGAAATAACAAAACTTAAAGGTATCTCTAAAAATTCGAAGGAGTTGATGATAACATGGCGAAAAGGACGAAAAAACGCCGTTTACATGGAGTAAATAAACATTTTGAGCCACTTTTTACGCCTTTAGCACGGCAGCCATCGTATTTTTAAAAGTTCCCTTAAAATATATTTCTACATAATATAGCATGAGCAACAGGAATGTAAACTCTTGAGCCACGGTCATGACAGAATAAACACAGAAAGAGCCATAGACCAGGGACTTGACCGATTAACACAGATTTTGAGCCTTAAACTTGTCACCTCCACCGTAATTTTTTAAAATTCAGACCTGCACCGACTGATAATTACGCTATTTTTTTAAGCTATTATCTGATTATAACGTCCTCATTATGGAATGTATAAAAGCCCGCTTCATCAAGGGTTGCTCTTTCAGCATTATATGTTATGCTTTTTTATAGTAAAGCTCCCATGAACAGTTCAAAGTGAGGGCAAGCAAATGATAAATGGCAATGAGAAACGGAAAAAAATCCTTCTTGTTGATGATTCAAATTTTTTTCTTGAAGTCGAGAAGGATTTCTTCAACAGGACTGACTGTAATGTTATAACGGCAAACAACGGCGTTGAAGCCCTTAAGATCATAGAGAGTGATCGCCCTGACATGATCCTTATGGATCTATACATGAGGGAGATGAGAGGTGATGAATGTTGCAGGAAAATCAAGGAAAATCCCCTGACAAAAGACATTCCCATCGTCATAGTCACCCATTCTGTAAGTACGGCAGACAGGGAGCAATGCAAAGAGGCAGGCTGTGATGATTTTATTGTTAAGCCTATCAATAAGGCAACCGTTCTCGACAGAGTAAGAAAATTTATCGGCGTTGACGTAAGGGAATATGAAAAAGCGCCCATCAGCACGGAAGTAATCTATGCCATAGAGAACAGTCCCCACAAAGGCTATGCCTATGTCATTAGTGAAGAAGATATCTATATTAAGGGAGACATCCTTCTCCATGTTGGAAATGTGGTAAAAATTATTTTTAATATTGCAGGGATAAAAGCGGACATAGAGGCCGAATGTGAAGTCGTCTGGACAACATCAGGACGGACGGATCTCCTCCCTGAAATCATGCCGGGCATGGTTATGAAATTTATAAGTATCAGCAAGGAAAATAGAGAATACATCTCAAGTTACGTTAACCTGGTAAATTACATCTTTAGCAAGCCCTGACCTGCAGCCTGCAACAGCCCTAAAAACCTTTTGTAACAAAGCGGGAAATATTGTATATGCTTCCTGCAACGACGAAACTTTTCAAAAGATTGTGTCATTCCCGCATTGTTTAAGCGGGAATCCCTTTGGTTTATAAACAAGGGAAAAGTATGAGAGGAAATAAGAAAGTAGGGGCAGTGAGGTCGGACCAAGTCAAGCACTGGATTTGAAGAAAAAATCTCCTAAAATAACCTCTTTTTTTGTCCTTAAAAGCCTCATTTTAGGGACGAAATAAGCGGTCCAGTATTTTAAAGGATTCCCATTTTTGTAAATTCTGTACGTTCTGTAGATAAATAGGCTTATTATTTTCACTCCAATCCTTTGCGACTTTGCGCGAGATGAAAAAATCTTTAAGACCGGGCTCCCCGTCCCATTAGGGCATAGCCGCATTCACCTCAACATGAGCGGAATTGCCCATATCCGAAAGGGAGCGAATACGGTAATACCACCTCGCGCCTGACGTTGCAGAACTGTCATTGAAAATGTATGATTGCCTGGCATTGCCCGGCACAATAGTACCGCTGCTGTAATTACCATCCAGCGAAGAAGCCTTCCGGATTTCATAACCTTTTACACAACCGGGATCCTGGGGCGCAGGCTTCCATGTGAGGAAAACACCGGAAACGGTAGGCACGGCCTGAACCTCTTGCGGCTCATCGGGGCCGCCTTTGGGATCACTTTGTTTATCGACCCAGGTCCATTTAATAATTTTGTACTCCTTTTTGGATCGCATCCAAGTATAAACATCACCGGAATGTGAAACAACAGGGTCTCCATATTCTGCAACCGGTATGGATTTACCCATCGATCCAGGTTGAGGCTCATACATGGAAAGAGGCAGTTCAAGCATTCCTTTTTCCTTACCGCAAATGTCGTACCGATAAACCTGTCTGATACGGTCGCCCGACGCATTTACAAATATTTTAATATAATAAAGGAAGCGGTTTTCATCACGATAGTCTACCTCAACAGGCTCTTTGGCAAAAATCGTGTAGGTTTCATCGGAATAGGATAAGGTCGTTTTTATTACAGGTCCTTCGCGCCGGCTGCTCTTTATTCCCAGCGCCAAAGGCTGTTCTGAATAGGTTTGAAGCAGTTCACCCTCAATTGAGTAGTTATAACCTTTTTCCTCCTCAGCATTCCATACATAAATTGCTTTATTTGCGACTTCAAGTACTGAAGTATTAAAATTATAAGCAGTTCTTTTATCAATCCAAAGCCATTTTCGCCGGTCTATGCTATAGACACCTGCCCTGGGCTTTGAAGCTTTTGTATCCCAATAAAACCCGGCTAATCTATCGGCATCTATTACAACCATGTCATACAATGTACTAAAACTTTTTGAGTATTCCCCATTCATTGTAAATATCTTGAATCTGTAATTAAGCCAGTCTTCAATAATGATTCTGTCATCAGGTAGAATATGAATTTTTACAGGAAACTTATCTTTCATTATCCCCGATTTATATCCAAATTCTGTTAGTCCTCTCCCCCAGGGCCCTTTAATAACAGTGGTTGGTCCCACCCAATCAGCAAATGACAGACTTGCATTTAAAATAATAAATAAAAACAAGAAGGAGCCCATATATTTTTTTATTAATCTCATAATCTTAATTTGACTAATGCTCTGCTTTTTAGGCTTTTGACTAATTCTGAAGATAGATTATTTAATAGCATAAAAAAGGAATAAAAGCACATGCTAATCAGGTCGAAACGCTCAAGGGTCTACAACAGAGGGCGCTCACATTGCAGAGAAAGTAATAGGTTCAGAGTTAGAATATCTGCGTCATCCCTGTTCTATCGATTTTTTTCCCTGGCGCCCTATCTATTCTATGACAAAAAAAAGGCGCCCTTCCTGAATGAAAGGGCGCCAGTAAAAGCTTTAAGAGAAGCTCGTTAAATTAACGGGCCGCAACCTGCTTTCTTCTCATGATCTGGTAAGCACGGCCAAGGTAACCAATGGGCACACTCCAGACATGAACAAGCCTTGAGAAAGGGAAGAGCAGGAATACAGTCATACCAAAGAACATATGAACGAGGAATACTGCATCAACTCCCTGGAGAAGCTCGGGATTAGCACCGAGAGTAAGAACACTCTGTACCCAGCTGGCAAGAGAAATCATGACACCGGCATCACCCTGTGAGGCATGTCCGTAAGAGAATGGAATGGTTGAAAGACCGAGAAGAACGGTCAGGACCAGCCAGGTAATAATGAAAATATCCATCTTTCTGCTGTTAGCAAGAACTCTTGCATTGGTCAGTCTGCGGACCCAGAGCAGAAAAGCGCCGAGGAAACAGATGGACCCAAAAATGGAACCGGCAATGATGGCTACATACTGGTGAGTCATATCAGAAATACCGAGGGCAAGAAAAACACCGTGAGGTGTAACCAGTCCCACCAGATGACCTCCGAAAATAGCCAGTACACCTATATGGAAAAGATTGCTTGGCAACCAGACCCCCTGGTTTGAAAGAAGCTGGCTGGAATCACTCTTCCAGGTATACTGCTCCCTGTCAAACCTTAAAATACTACCCAATACAAAAACGGTTAGCGCTATGTATGGATATACGCCATAAAAGAAATCTAACATTTTTATACCTCCTCTTAATCTTTAAGAAGTTAATTTTGTTCGCCTTAAGCGGCTTTTTTGTAGAGTTCCCCCTGCCTCTCAACAATACGAATAAGAGGGGCATAGGGACTTTTTTCCTTTTCAAGATTATCAGCCAGTACAGTAAGGACCTTCACTGCTTCACCGAGAAATTCACCAGCCTGTTCTTTTTCAAGCGTTGCGATAAACTCAAGTATAAGCGGTAAATAATCGGGGAGTTCACCCTTTGCAGGGGTGAGTCCTGATTTTTTAAAATGCTCACCAAGGTTGATCAAGGCCGGGCCTCTCCCCCTGTCATCATCTCCGAAGAGATGATGAGTCAGGTGAAGGCTGGTTTCCGGCCTGCTGTCAAAGGTCTGGACATAGTTCTGCTCAAGCTCGATGAGGCTCTTGCTTTCCACAAAATCAAGAAAGTCATTGATGGCTTCATGGTCCGCCCGGGCAACATCTTTCTCATTTTTGACAAGTTCCCTCAAGGTCTGGATATTATCCTTTAAATCCTGGTCAGGATAATCAATTAATCGAGAAAGAATTTTATATATAAGCATTTATAACCTCTGTCCTTACTTACGCTTGGCAGAAACAAACTCAACGGGAACTTCGGATCGCTCTCTCTTTGTCGGAAAGAGTGATGAATCACCCATACCGGTAGAGCTGGAGTTACCGAGAGTCAGTCCATTCTGGCCCTGGAAGGCATAATAGTCTTCCTGCATATACTCTTCATGGCCCGTTGGAACAACGAATCTGTCTTCATAGTTCCCCAGGCCAAGATAGCGGTACATTTCTTTGGCCTGATCTTCAGTAATACCCGCTGCATCGAGAGAGGCCGTATTTACCTTACCTTCCACATTGATAGAACGCTGATAGCTTCTCATTGCAAGCATTCTCCGGATGGCAGCCAGTACAGGCGCCTCATCACCGGCAGTGAGGAGGTTGGCAAGGTACTGAAGCGGCATTCTGAGCGCTTCCGCCTTGGGAATAGCGCCGTCTGATTCGGTCGGGAGATTTCCCTGATCGATCTGACTCTGTACCGGAGAAAGGGGTGGCACATACCAGTTCATAGGCAGTGTTCTGAACTCCGGATGAAGAGGGAAAGCGATCTTCCACTCGACAGCCATTTTGTAAACAGGCGACTTCTGGGCCGCAGTAAGCCAGCTCTCGGGAATTCCTTCCCTTCTGGCCTGTTCCTGAACCTTGGGGTCATTAGGGTCCAGGAACATGGAGAGTTGCTCCTCGTAAAGGCTCTTCTCAGAATCAGTACCTGCAGCTTTACCGATCTTGTCGGCATCATAAAGAATGACGCCCATGTAACGAATTCTTCCAACGCAGGACTCGGCACAGTTAGTCGGCATACCGGACTCGATACGCGGGTAACAGCCAATACATTTTTCCGCCTTGCCCGACTCCCAGTTGTAGTAGGCTTTCTTATAGGGACAACCGGTTACACACATTCTCCAGCCACGGCACTTATCCTGGTCAACAAGGACGATACCGTCTTCTTCACGCTTGTAGATAGAGCCTGAAGGACACGATGCGACACAGGCCGGATTGAGGCAGTGGTTACAAAGTCTGGGAAGATACATGTGGAATGTATTTTCAAACTCTGAATACATCTGCTTCTGGATTCCATCGAAGTTTTTGTCCTTGGAACGCTTTTCAAATTCGCCGGCAAGGTCATCTTCCCAGTTGGGTCCCCAGGTAATCTTCTCCATTTTGCTGCCGTCAATCTGTGAATGAGGGCGCGCAGTGGGAGCCGCCTCAAGAAGCGGCGTTTTCTGGAGGTGAGAATAATTCATGTCAAAAGGCTCATAGTAATCATCGATTTGCGGCATATTGGGATTGGCAAAGATGCTTAAGAGCTTGGAAAGACGGCCACCGGCCTTCAACTCCAGCTTGCCTCCCTGCTTGACCCAGCCACCTTTCCAGAGATCCTGGTTTTCCCACTCTTTAGGGTAACCGATACCGGGCTTACTCTCAACATTGTTGAACCATGCATATTCAACACCTTTTCTGTTAGTCCATACATTCTTGCAGGTTACCGAACAAGTATGGCAACCTATGCACTTGTCCAGATTAAGGACCATGGCAACTTGTGCTCGGATTTTCATATCATTCTCCTCTTTCTATTAGTAGTCAGCAGATTCAAGAAACGTGATTAATTATTAATTCCCGGAGGATGTGGCTGCGCTTCCCTCTCATCGGTAAGCGGCCTCTCCAGCCAGTCAACATCCTTATCCTCAACTTTGTGGATATGGACATATTCGTCACGCTGTGAACCTATTGTTCCGTAATAGTTAAATGCGTAAGACAGTTGGGCGTAACCACCTATCATATGCGTCGGTTTAACTACGATTCGGGTAACACTGTTGAGTATTCCGCCCCGCTTGCCGGTTGTTTGCGATCCGGGAACGTTGACGTTCTTTTCCTGGGCGTGATACATGAGTGCCATTCCTTCGGGAACTCTCTGACTTACTACGGCACGGGCCATCGTAGCGCCATTGCTGTTAACGGCCTCTATCCAGTCATTATCCTCGATACCGGCTTTTTTGGCGTCGATTTCAGATACCCAGATGTAAGGACCCCCTCTAAAAAGGGTAAGCATTCTCTGGTTATCCTGGTAAGTGCTGTGAATACCCCACTTGGAATGCGGTGTAATCCAGTTAAGCGTGACATGCTTCTTGTCTTTCACATGATCAGGAACATACTTGTGATGCTGGAGATCCATAGGGGGCCTGTAAGCACAGAAACCTTCACCGAAATCGAGCATCCAATCGTGATCCTGGTAGAAGTGAGCACGTCCCGTGAGCGTCCTGAAAGGGATATGCTCATGAATGTTGGTATACCCAGCATTGTAACTCACCTCTTCAGACTCAATACCGCTCCATGTGGGCGCCGTGATAATCTTTTTGGGCTGAGCCTGGATGTCATGGAAGCGAATTTTCTCTTCATGACGTCCTGCATAAAGATGACTGTGATCAATGCCCGTCTTCTTGCTGAGCGCATGCCATGATTTGTGAGCAACCTCGCCGTTGGTTTCAGGCGCCATCTGGAGAACGGCTTCACAAGCAGAAATGTCATCTTCAAGTGAAGGCATTCCTTTCGTAATACCCTCTTCATTAATAGTTCTATTAATGTCTTTCAACTGCTCATATTCGAGTTCCGTATTCCAGTCCATACCTTTAATATTGTTACCGGCCTTGACCATGAGAGGTCCAAGGGCGTTAAACTTCTTATAGGTATTGGCAAAATCACGCTCGACAACTTTCAGGATAGGAAGTGTTTTTCCCGGAACAGGCTCACAATCACCCTTCTTCCAGTCCTTAACACCGAAAGGCTGGGCAATCTCCATAGGTGAATCGTGCTGCATGGGAAGAGCAACAACATCCTTCCTCACACCGAGATGCTTTTCTGCCAGTTCAGAGAAGGACTTAGAAAGCCTTCTGAAGATCTGCCAGTCACTCTTGCTCTCCCATGCCGGATCAACGGCTTCAGAAAGCGGGTGAATGAAGGGATGCATATCCGTCGTATTGAGATCATTCTTCTCATACCATGTGGCAGTAGGAAGAATGATATCAGAGTATGCACCGGTGGAATTAAGTCTGAAGTTGATATCTACCATGAGATCGAGCTTGGCTGTAGGAGCCTCATCACGCCATGTGATCTCCTTGCTTTCCTTTCCTGCAACACCTTCCTGAAGAACGCCGTTTTGTGCGCCGAGAAGATGCTTGAGGAAGTATTCATGACCTTTTGCACTGCAACCGAGCAGATTGGCTCTCCAGACAAAGAGGTTTTTAGGATGACTTTCAGGTGCATCGATATCTTCACAGGCAAAGGCAATATCACCGCTTTTGAGGTTCTTTACGATGTACTCTGCAACACCTTTTTCATCGCTTGCGCCGGCCTTTTCCGCTTCATCAACTATGTCCATTGGATTTTTGTTAAAGTGAGGCGCCGATGGCAACCATCCAAGACGCTGTGCTACAACGTTATAGTCAGCCAACTGGTATCCCTTGTATTTACCTTTTGAAACAGGCGTGTGAAGCGCATCAGCATTAATGGTCTCATAACGCCACTGATCGGTATGAAAATACCAGAAGCTGGTTCCATTCATATGCCTTGGCGGACGTGCCCAGTCAAGTGCAAAAGCTACAGGCGCCCAACCTGCCTGGGGACGAAGTTTTTCCTGACCCACATAGTGGGCCCAACCGCCACCTGACTGACCGACACAACCGCAGATATGAAGCAGATTCATAATACCGCGGTAGTTCATGTCTGCATGATACCAGTGGTTAATAGCGGCGCCGAGGATAACCATCGACTTACCCTTCGTTTTGGCAGCATTATCAGCGAACTCACGACCGGTACGGATAATGTCGGCACGCTTAACACCGGTTACCTTCTCCTGCCATGCAGGCGTATAGGCAACATTATCATCATCGTAAGACTTGGCAACATTATCACCACCAAGACCACGGTCAATACCGTACTGTGCAACCTGAAGATCGAAGACGGACGTTACATAAGCTTCTTCACCACCGGCAAGCTTTATTTTCCTTGCAGGAACGTTGCGGAAAAGAAGGTCCTTTTCACCGGGAGTAAAGTGCGGGAATCCGACTGCAACAACGTCATCCTTATTGTCGATACAGGAGAGCTCTGCCGATATTTCTTCCTGGTTTACACTGTTTTTAGGCAGAATATTCCACTTGCCTTCTTCACCCCACCTGAATCCCATGGATCCGTTAGGGCAAACAAAGGACTTTGATTTTGAATCATAGACAATAGTTTTCCACTCGGGATTATTATCCTGCTTCATATTGTCTTTAAAGTCGGAAGCTCTAAGCGTTCTGTCACTCGTATAGCCGCCGTCCACTTTTCTAAGAATTACCTGGACAGGAAAATCGGTATACTTTTGCGCATACTCCTGGAAATAAGGCTCCTGCTTCTCAATGTAAAACTCCTTGAGCGCAACATGCCCCATTGCAAGAAATGCGGCCGCATCGGTACCCTGCTTTACAGGCATCCAGAGGTCGGCAAACTTGACATATTCCGCGTAGTCAGGCGCCATGGACACAATCTTCGTTCCGTTATATCTCGATTCAACGGCAAAGTGAGCATCAGGTGTTCGCGTCATGGGCAGGTTTGCGCCACAGACGATAATATACTTTGAGTTATACCAATCCGCCGCTTCGGGAACATCGGTCTGCTCACCCCAGGTCTGCGGTGACGCAGGCGGGAGGTCGCAATACCAGTCGTAGAAGGAAAGACAGGGACCACCGATAAGTGAAAGATAACGTGAACCGGCCGCATAACTAAGCATAGACATGGCCGGAATGGGCGAGAAGCCGATGACCCTGTCAGGACCGTGATTTTTTGCCGTGTAAACGTTAGCCGCAGCAATAATCTCGTTAACCTCGTCCCAGCTTGATCTTACAAAACCGCCAAGTCCCCTGACCGCCGTATAGCGCTTACGCTTTTCAGGATCCTGCTGAATAGCCGTCCAGGCCTCTACCGGGTCTTTTCCTGACTCACGCTCTTTACGGTAGAGTTCAACCAGTCTTCCCCTGATAAGGGGATACTTGATACGGTGAGGCGAGTAAAGATACCATGAGAAACTTGCGCCCCTCTGGCAGCCTCTCGGCTCGTGATTCGGCATATCTGTTCTGGTACGGGGGTAGTCGGTCTGCTGCATCTCAAAAGCAACAAGACCGCTCTTTACGTGAATTTTCCAACTGCATCCGCCGGTACAGTTAACTCCATGCGTAGAACGAACGACTTTGTCGAATCGCCAGCGATTACGATAGGAATCTTCCCATTTTCTATCCTCCCTGGTCACAACACCGTGGCCATCGGAGTAGGTGCCAACCACCTTGTCAAAGAATTTCAGCCTATCCAAAAAATGACTCATACAAAACTCTCCTTCTCCCTAATTATTTTTTCTGCCGAATAAAAAAGGTGGACGGCGCCGGCTAAGCCGGCGCCCTCCACTAAATAAACGTTAATATAGCCTGGAACAATTATGGGTTCTTGACATCTGCCTTTGGCCCGAGATAATACCACCAGTTTAAAATGAGGCACACAAAGTAGAATGCCGCAAATCCGTAAAGTGCATATTCCGGAGTAGCCGCCTTGATCTGCTCACCAAAAACCTTAGGCATAATGAAGGCACCGTAAGCAGCAACAGCGGAAGTCCAACCAAGAACAGGACCGGCCTGCTCCTCATCAAAGACCATGGCGATCGTCCTGAAGGTTGAACCATTGCCGACACCAGTCGCTGTAAAGAGAACCAGGAAGATAATGAAGAATGGCATGAAGTAATCCTGCGGTGTGGGCGACTTGTAAGCAGCAGCCATAAAGTAGGAAGCACCAAGCGCGGACAGAATCATCACGATAGATACGATCTGAGTAATGAAGGCTCCACCCATCCTGTCAGAGATCCAACCACCAACAGGTCTGATTAGTGCACCGATGAATGGTCCCATCCACGCGTATGAAAGGGCGCTCGGTCCGTCAGGGTTAGCCTGGTTGTGCGTCATAACTCCGTCAACGATCACATGCTTGAAGCCGAAGATAACCTTGATACAGAGCGGGAATGATGCGGCGTATCCGATAAAGGAACCAAAGGTCATAATGTAGATAACTGTCATGACCCATGTATGCTTGTTATTAAAGATCTTAAACTGCCGCTGAAGATTAGGCTTGATGGAGCCCGGAATTGCCTTCATCACCATAACTGTCAGGAAGATAACGACGGGCACCACGATCCACTTGCTCACCTTGAACTTCAGGAGGAGAGTAAGACCGAAGATTGCTGTGGCAAATCCGATAAGCAAAAGACCGATAATTTTTCCAAAGGCACTTGCCGTAGAACCGATATCTGGAGACACTGCCTCGGTCCGGATGTTATTCAGACCGAACCATCCAAAAAAGGCGAGCGGCACAAGGAAGATGAGCCATACGAACCCACCATTCTGGATCCATGACTCGGTACCGACGGGGATCTTTCCGATAAGCGTTCCACTTGTTTTAACGAGTGTCAGAGAATCTCCGGTAAGTCCGAAGAAACCGACTGTCATTGAAAGCGGAATAAGAACCTGCATGGTAGTAACACCGAAGTTACCAAGTCCTGCATTTAAACCGAGAGACATACCCTGAACCTTCTTTGGGAAGAAGAAACTGATATTACTCATGGAAGAAGCAAAGTTTCCTCCACCGAATCCGGAAAGAAGTGCCATAATCTGAAACTTCCAAAGCGGTGTATCAGGATTCATCATAAGGACACCTGCTCCGAATGCAGGTATCATCAGGAATGCCGTCGTCAGGAAAATAGTATTCCTGCCCCCTGCGATTCTGATCATAAAGGAACTCGGTATTCTGAGCGTTGCACCCGTAAGACCAGCTATCGCACCGAGGGTGAATAATTGTGACTTATCAAAGGTAAACCCCAGGTTAATCATCTGAACTGCCAAAATCCCCCACATAAGCCATACTGAAAAACCAACCAGCAGGCTCGGAATAGAAATCCACAAGTTCCTATTCGCAATTTTCTTTCCCGTTGATTCCCAGAATTCCTGGTCCTCAACTCTCCAATCATGTAAATCTGCCATAACCTTTCCTTTCTCAAATAATTATTTTTTATTAAATAAATGCTGCAATTTAAAAATCACTATTTCTATCAGGTTGAAGGAGGATACACTTAATACCAAGCCCAGTCAACTCGCCAAAGTATGTAAATTTCCATAAAATAAGGCTTAGGTCAAAAACCCTACACAGGAACTATTCCTCACAAAAAACTAAGCCAAAAGAACTAGTCCACTCAACCTGTTTTTCACCTGACAGAAACGACAGACCCTCAGGGAACAATTTCCTTCAACCCTTCCTGACAGGCAAAACAAAACCAACCAAACAATGCATTCAATAATGAATACAAACAAAAGCAGTAAGCCGCACCCGCAGACCGGCTGCAGGTGCGGCTAATAAAAAAACTAATGCCCCGCTTCCGCCATCTGCTCCTTATCAACAGAGGAGAGATGATACTCTTCAGCAAAGGCGCCGTGAGGCTCTTTGAGGAAAATTGAACAGAAGAGGAAACTGAAGAAAGCCCCGCCACCGACAACAAAGAAGAAGGTATTGCTTTCAACGAGAGTAAGCGCAGTGAGATAAAAAACAGCGCCAACATTACCGTAAGCTCCGGCCATACCGGAAATCTGCCCCGTAAGGCGGCGCTTAACGGTTGGAATAACGGCGAAAGTGGCCCCTTCCGCTCCCTGAACAAACATGGAACAAGCAATAGTAAGGGCAACAGCAAGCGCAAGCGGCCAGCCGGAAGTGATAAAGCCCATGCCTGTGAAGCCGAGGCTGATACCGAGCATGTAGAGACACATGACCAGCTTTCTGCTGTTCAGGCTATCAGACAAAACACCACCCAAAGGTCTTGCAATGAGGTTAACAAAGGCAAAGGACGACGCAATGACACCAGCCCATGTGGGCGTCAGTGTAAATGTTTCCTCAAAAAAGGTGGGAAGCATGGAAACAACAGCAAGTTCAGCGCCGAAGTTACAGAAATAGGTCGTATTAAGTGAAGCCACCTGATTCCAGTTATATCGGTCATCTTCAGGCACACCCTTTTTAAGTATGGGCAGGTTGACCCGGAGGATCTGTGCTATCTGATAGAGAACGACACCCGCTACAACGCAATGGGCTGCAATCAGTCCACCACCGGAGAGGAAGCCCAGTTTACCCAGCTTCCAGACAAGAACAGACAGTATGCCGAAAAGCGGAATGGTGAAAAGGATATATTTGAACATATCAAAATAGGAACTGACCTCCATGGCAGCTACTTTCTTCGGCTTGTGCATCATCTTGCCCGTAGGACCATCCTCAATGGCAAACCAGTAAAAGACACCATAAACAGCCATAATTACACCCGTTGTCGCCATGGCATAACGCCAGCCATTAGGCCCGCCATAGACATTAAATGCAATGGTGGGGATCGTCAAAGCGGCAGCCGCAGAACCGAAGTTACCCCAGCCGGCATAAAAGCCTTCGGCAAAACCGATATCTCTCGGCTTAAACCAGAGAGCCGTCATATGGATACCGACAACAAAACCGGCGCCGACCACACTGAGCACGAGACGTGAAACAAGCAGTTGAACTGTCGAATTACCGAATGCAAAAGTGAGCGCCGGTATTGACATAACAACCATAAGTATTGAAAAAACCCTCCTTGGTCCGTATTTATCGAGAAGCATACCAACGAGAATACGGCCGGGAATTGTCAATGCAACATTGCATATGGCAAAGAGCTTGAGATGCTTCTTGGTTAAAAAGTCAAGTTCCTTCAACATGGTCGTTGCCAGCGGCGCCATATTAAACCATACGTAAAAGGTAATAAAGAACGCGATCCATGTAAGGTGCAACGCCCTGATTTCCTTATTTTTTACCTTAAAAAGATCTGAGACCTTCATTTGGATATTTCCTCCTTAATTGGATTTAAAAACTAAAACCATAGTTATAAAAAACGTGGACACCTATTTCTTCCAGTCAGGTCCCATAATCATGAGATGACACGGGGCATGACGAACAAGGTAAGCGCTTATACTGCCGAGAAAATGCTGCATAAACCTGCTTTTTCTCTGCCTGGCAATAACCACTATGTCCGGTGATTTTTTATCTATGGCATCCATAATCATTTGCTGAGGTTTCCCTTCAGCAAGAACGGCATCAACATCGAGACCGTGGGAAGCAACCCATTCCGCCGCTTCCTTGAGAACACTGTGCTGTTCCTCTTCAAGCTTCTCAAAAACCTCTTCATTCTCCATGCTGGCATCCAGCGCTTCGCCGGTAACCGTCAGCAGGATAATCTCAGGTTTTTGAGGCTTGAAATACTCAATGGCCTTTTCAAGGCCCTCATGAGCAACATCACTACCATCATAACAAATCATAACCTTCATACTTTCAAAACCCTCCCTTCTAAATTTAATTGTATATAAATAAATTGAAAAATAATTTTCATCGAACTCGCAAAAAGGCGAGCATCACAATATTACTCCCATGAAGAGAAGAAAGTCTATTATCCGGAATAAATAAATTCTTAAAAAAGAAGAACTAAAAAAACATAGTACTTTAGTACTATTCGTGAGGACTGTTAATCAATAATGAGTAGATCCCGGCTGAAGATAAGACGGGTAAAGAGGGTTAAATAAAAGGAGGAAGAGACCTTTGTTCATCAGGATACTTTAGCGCCTCCCGCTATCAAGGCATTTCCCTGTTTTTTGATTTTTCTCTGCTCTTTGAGCTTTGTCGTTAAACCGCCCTTTTCAGGTTAATAACGACGGGGAAGGAGGGCTTAATTTTTCTTCGGTGGCACAAGAGACTGTTCAACAGCATAAACGGCAGCCTGAACGCGACTGCTGAGATTAAGCTTTTTAAGAATATTCTGCACATGGATCTTTACCGTGCTTTCAGCAATACAGAGTACGTTAGCAATCTCTTTATTACTCTCTCCGCGACTGATATGAACAAGGATCTCTTTTTCACGATTACTGAGCAGGTCTTTCTGTGTCTCATTTTCACTTTTCTGTGCCCTCGCCGACATGGCCCTGAACTCGGCAAATATCCTGTCCGTCAGCGCCGCTGATACGGTAGCTTCACCGCGGGCAACCTGCTGGACGGAACTGACCAGGCGTTCCGATTCAACATTTTTCAGGAGATAGCCCATTGCGCCTGCCCGGACAGCATTGAAAAGGTCTTCATCATCTTCCGAGACGGTAAGCATGAGTATCTTTGTTTCAGGCTTTACTTCAAGTATTTTCCTGATAGCTTCAATACCCGTCATATCAGGCATATTCAAATCCATAAGAACGACATCAGGAGAAAGTTCAAGCGCTTTTTCAATTCCTTCGGCGCCACTGCCGGCCTCACCGATTATCTCAACAGACTCCTGCCTGCTAAGAAGCGCCTTCATACCATCCCTGAAGAGTGTATGATCGTCAACAAGCAAAACTTTTATTCTATCCATAGCTTCCTCCCTATCGGTATTCCCTATCAACTCATCAGCACATTTTCAGGCTAACACACGTACCGTTTCCGATTTTACTTTCAACAGACAGTTCTCCCCCGAGACGAATTGCTCTTTCCTTCATAATATCTATGCCCACATGAGAAGGCCCCCGCAATTTTACCTCCTCAAAACAAAAACCCTTTCCATTGTCCTCAACAGTAACACCGAAATTACCGTTTCCTCTTACGGTTACCTTCACCTCCGTCGCTTCCGAGTATTTTCTCGCATTGGTGAGCGCCTCCTGGACGATGTGAAAGAGGTGAACTTCCGCTCCCGGCGACAAGGGCGGTATATCGGAATCGGCCCTGAAGACTGTCTTGATACCTGTCTCTCTCCTGAAGCGGGAAAGAAATTTCTTGATAGTCGACTCTATACCTTCCGAATCAATTTTTGTCCTGAAATGAACCAGCAGTTCCCGCACATCGGCATTGGACTTTTCAATCCCTTTTCTGATCTGCGCCAAATCTTCAAGCGCCTGCTCATAATCCCTGGCTTTGATAGATCCTTCAAGGAGACTCCCCTGAATTTTCAGATAGGCCAGGGCCTGGGCAATACTGTCATGAAGTTCACTGGCAAGCATATTTCTCTCTTCTATGATGGCAAGCTTCCTCGTTTTCACATCCAGGTTATAATATTCAATGGCCGCGCCGAGGTGATTATTCAGGCTTTCTGCGAGGAGCTTCTCCTGATCGGAAAACTCCCTTATCTCATTCTGGAAGAGGTTGACAAGCCCAAGCAACTTACCTCTGTAATTAATAGGAATCTCAACAACGGTACGGTAACTGCAATCCTTGCAATCCATGAATCTCATCTCTTTGGGCACTACTTTCAACTCCCAGGGAAGGCGGGGCTCATCCTGGACCAGGGTCCCGCAAAGGCATTCACCAAAGGCAATATTCGATTTAAACCCGTCATCAAGGCCGATACTTGCCGCCAGCCTGACGGAACCATCTTCATCAACGAGTCTGATAGCGCTGCTGTGAATCCCCAGGTAATCTTTCAGTTTCGTTAAAAAGATGTCCAGAAGTTCATCAATGGGAAGGGACTTATTTAGAGAAGCAACCATATCATATAGAATGGAAAGTTCCCTGTTTCTCTGCTCCAGCGCAACCGTCTTTTCCTTCACCTTCCCTTCCAGGTTACCATAAAGCTCTTCCAGCTTTTCCGCCATAAAATTAAAGCCCACGGCAAGCTCCCCCATCTCGTCTTTGGAAATGATGGAAACTCTTTTGGAAAAATCACTGGCCGTCATTGCCCTGATCCCTTCCATAAGACCATGAACAGACTTTTTTGTTACGAGAAAAATAACATAGAGGGCCATAAGGGTAACAATAAGGGTAAGAATGAGAAAAACGTACTGGAGCCGCTTAAAAAGCTTTACCTTTCTGTTGGAGGAGTCTTCAAGAAGAGCCACGAGCAAATCGACTTCATCGACAAAACTGTTTAATAAATGATCGAATTTTTTGTAATTATCGGCAGGGGGTACGATACTGTGAGGATTGAGAATACCGAGGATAAGAGGTTTGATCTCTTTTTTCCACATTTGGTGAACTTTTTCTACATGGATCTTAAGTTCGGGCTCATAAATACCGGGAAGGTTCAGGAACTTTTTAAAGAGGGGGTTAAAATTCATAAAGAACAGAAAGGTGTCTGACTCCTCATATCTGTTTTGCCCTCTGCCTCTTTCCCCCTCTCTCAAATACTTTAGAATATCATCGAATCTTGCAATCTCCTCGTTGATCTTCTGCTGAAGGACTGCCCTGTCTTCTTTATCAGCATCCAGCCATTTGTTAATGAGCAAAGCCATCTTGTAGCTTCTCATTCTCTCGCTGCCCGCCCAGTTAATAGCCCTTGCATCACCTGACAGGTGCCCGGCGGAATAAATACCGACACCGATCATCATGAGCTTGATGATAAGCAGAAGGAGCAAGCCCCCACCAAGCTTGAATATGAGTCCTCTATTGAATCGTTTTATCGGAAAATATCTCATAGAGGTAAACAGACGGCAGCTTCTTTAAAGATTTAATCGTGTTTGACTGATGCCACTATATTAACAGTTTTTTACTTTTTTTTCTATTTTTTTACTTTTTTACTTATAAAATATTAAGTGAAGGCCCGGACCGCCATAGAAAGCCTTGACCGGGATTAAGATGAATTGACTTGTTGCAGGCTGGGGAGAGATGCGAAAAAAAGCTAGCCGAAAGAACGGAGTTCCTTTCTCATGGCCTTAATTTTCTTATGGGACTTGATCCAGAGAGCAATGCCATAAAAAAAGAGACCTCCCAGCATAATATGCTTTACAATAATAGCAGGAACCTGGCTTACACCAACGGCATTTGCCCATTCAAACTCCTTATAGGTAAAGGTCCTTATGACACCGGCAAAAAGCATAAAAATGATCGATCCGCCAATAATATGAACCAGTTTGGGATAAACAGAAAGGACGACCTCTTTGGCCGCCACGTTGCCCGACTCGATTGCCTTATTTACCATAACAAGCATGGTCACACCACAGACAAAAACAATTCCCGCAGCGAGGTCGTGAAAATAGTTATTCATCATTACCAGGATACCGATCATAGAATTTCTCCTTCAAGGGATGGATTATAAGCACGGCAAAAAAATGTTTTGTAAAGTGAAGCTCCCCTCATGCGCTTAAGGTAGGTCAATTTGACATTTCCATATTGAATTCTTCCCAGAGATCGTCCTGGAAACGCACCTTAATCTCACCATGAATATAATCCCGGATCTCTTTTGCCGTTGACAGGGACATTGCTTTATCGGCGATAAACCGCGCCTCTTCAGAGGAAACACTTCTAAGCACCTTTTTAACTCTCGGAATTGAAAAAGCGCTCATGCTGAGCGTATCAAGACCCAGGCCGAGCAGCACAATGGAATAAACAGGGTCCCCTGCCATTTCTCCACACATGCTTACATTAATGCCTGCATTATGCCCTGCATGAACAACGCTCTTTACCATTCTTAAAACTGCCGGATGAAGCGGCTCATAGAGATAAGCCACATGCTCATTCACTCGGTCGATGGCGAGTGAATACTGGATAAGATCATTTGTTCCTATACTGAAAAAGTCGACTTCTTTTGCCAGAATATCGGCAATAAGCGTTGCCGACGGGACTTCTATCATAATGCCTGTCTCGACAGCTTTATCAAAAGCGATTCCCTCTTTTACCAGCTCTTCTTTCGCTTCATTGAGAATGGATTTTGCTTCCCTCACCTCTTCCACACCGGAAATCATGGGAAACATGATTTTTACACTGCCGAAAGCGCTTGCCCGGAGTATGGCTCTCAGCTGGACCTTAAAGACCTCCCTTTCCTGCAATGAAAACCTGATAGATCTTAATCCCAGGGCCGGGTTCAGCTCTACAGGGCTTTCAAAAAAGGGAACAATCTTGTCCATCCCCAGGTCAAGCGTCCTGATCGTTACCGGATTGGGAGACACCTTTTCAATAACGTCACAATAGGTATCAAAATGCTCCTCTTCCAGGGGCAGAGTCCCTCTGTTCATGTAGAGAAATTCCGTCCTGTAAAGGCCGATCCCTTCAGCGCCATGACTCAAAAGAGAAGGGATCTCCTCCACGATCTCAATGTTTCCGGCAATATGAAGCCGCTTGCCGTCGGGAGTGACGGCAGGGAGGTCGGCATACTTGAGAATCTCCTTTTCGATGTAATGGTATCGCTGCTGTTTATTAAGGTATTCCCTGAACAGCTTTTTTCCGGGATTGATGATGACCTTGCCTGAAAGCCCGTCAACAATAATGTGATCTCCCGTTTTGACCCTTCCCGTAATCTCTTCAAGACCTCCCACTGCCGGTATTTCAAGAGCCCTTGCAATAATCGCCGTATGTGATGTTTTACCCCCGATATCGGTGGCAAAGGCGACAATATTCTCCTTATTCATCTGTGCCGTATCGGCAGGTGACAGGTCGTGGGCGACGATAACCACCTTTTCTTCAATTTTGGAAATCTTTTCATGCTCTTCTCCTGAAAGATTTCTCAGTATCATCTCCCCGACATAACTGATATCACCACTTCGTTCACGCAGATAATAGTCGTCAATATTTTGAAACATTTTCTTCAGCTCATCGATAACCATAGTCAGGGCCCATTCGGCATTGATGCGCTCATGCCTGATATTCCTGATTGTATCTTCCAGCAGCATCCTGTCTTCGAGCATCATAAGATGTACATCGATAATAAAAAGGTGGTCCTTTTTTTCCTCGCCGAAGACCTTCTTTTTTACCTTTATAAGCTGTTTTTTCGCCTTCTTTACCGCATCTTCAAACCTGCCGACTTCATACTCAACATTTTTCTCCCTGATCTTTCTCTCCGTCACCTCAACCTTTTTACGGTCGATGAGACGCACCTTCCCGATAACAATCCCCGGAGAGATACCGATACCATTAAAAATCAGGTTTTCAGGCTTATTCGTCATTCACCTTCTCCAAATAAATCATCGACAAGATCTTCGATCCGGGCAAGAAGGGCGGCGGCGTCAGGACCCGACACTTCCACCTTAATCGTGCTTCCCTTGGCTGCGGCAAGCATCATGACACCCATAATACTTTTTCCGTTAACCTTCTGACCATCTTTTTCAATATAAACTTCCGATTGAAAACTGTTGGTCGTCTTCACCAGCATGGCTGCCGCCCTGGCATGGAGGCCAAGTTTATTTTTAATCGTTAATTCCTTACTTTCTACCATAAGTTGTATTCTTTAATTGAGGTTTATAAATGAATACCTTTTTACCCCGTCAGTTTTTCGGCAAAAAGGTTTCCGGCCAATACCCTTTTTTCATACTTCACTGTCAGACAAAGGCAGACAGGCCGGCAGTAACTGCAAGCGAAGCATAGATAAGTATCTGGGGCGTAACTCCCCATTTGAGCGCCCTGTAGTATAGCCCAAAAAGGACGACTGCCACAAGAGCGCCGATCAATCCATATTGACCAAAACCTGTTTCCGGTTTAATACTTACATAAACGGCTAAAAGCACGCCTGACGATATTACCGTCAGGGCCTTGATTTTCTTCATCATATTGGGAAAGTTAAAACGCTTCATTCCATCTATAACACCGATACCCTCATTATAACCCAGATAAAAACCTTCAATACGCAATCTGAAGTGCGAAATATTATATAGAATCAAAAAGATAAAAGGCGATAAAACCTGATCCATAAGGGAGGAGAAAACAGCAATGAGGGAAGCAAAGGGTTTTAAGGTACTCCAGAAAAAAGAATCGCCAATGGCTCCGTAAGAGCCCATGACACCCACCTTAAAAGTATTTACATCTTCACCATTCATTTTCCCCCGGGCCACATCCTCTTCCATCTTTACGGCAGCACCTATAACGGGAGCAGCCATATAGGGGTGCGTATTAAAAAATTCAAGATGCCTTTTAACAGGCCCTCTGATTTTTTCATCCTTTCCATAAAGATGAGTAAGGGCAGGCAAAAGGGCATAACAGAAACCGAGATTCTGCATTCTTTCAAAGTTCCAGGTTCCCTGTATCAAAAAGGAACGCAGCATGACGGATTTGAGAATTTTTTTATTCATCCTTCAAAAAACCTCAAAAAGAGAAAAAACAAGGGTAAAGGAGAGAAAAAAGAACTTTAGCGAATTTTTTACTCTTGTCGATACCATGAGTGAAGCCAGCCCAATAACGGGCAAAAGATAAAAAAGCCGCTCCAGGCCTTTTAGAAAAAAGGGCGGCAAAAGTGAGTAGAGAAAGGGAAAAAGGGCGGCACCCGTAATCAGTGAAATAAAGATTAACAGGCTATAGGCAAAATAGAACCTCTTAAGGCCACTCAAACATTCTCTTCCCACCCCTTCCATGCTTCCCTCCTGCACAAAACGGTCTGCCGCATGGGCCGAAGCAATATTCTTCTCTCTTATTCTGGAATCCAGCCGCCGGGCCAGCATAGCCAGCGGGATTGTTAAAACCAGGGCAAAGGCGAGCGTCTGGAAACTCTCTCCGCCGATTATTCTGCTCTGCCATATAGCAAGTGAAGGAACGAGGATTGAAACGATTGTTTCATCAGGAGGAACGGATGCTCCCACGGGCAGCGCTCCGATCCAGAGAAGTTCAATAATGAGGCCGGCCTGGATGCCTGTCATGACATCACCGAGCATCATACCGATAAGAGGTGACGTTACAACCGGTCGTGATATCATTATCTGGAATGCGGCCGTCCGGTCGATAGAGATAAAACCGCCAATCAGTGAGATGAGCACTATTTCCGCAACAATCAATGATCTCTCCCGCAAATATCAAAATAGCGTTTAACAAGCTCTTCGATTTTTTTAGGCTTTTCTCCGGGTACGCTTCTCACATCAATGGCTACACCGGCATCGATCAATTCCCGAATGTCCCTCACATCGTCATCATCAAGGGCAATACTGGCCGTTACCTGCCGTCTGCCCGCCATATAATTAACATTACCAAGGTTCACCGAAGAACACTTCAACCCTTTTTTGCAGGCGCTGCCGGCATCATGAGGCGAAGAAAAAATAAGCATTATCCTTTCACTGTCAAAGAGACCGCTCTCAAGATCGGCTACCGCTTCATCAACGGTCTCAATCTTCAGCTTTATTTCTTCAGGAACGGCCATTTCCATAACCTTCTTCTGAATGGGATTGGCAACGACCTTATCATCGGCGACAATAACCATACTTGTCCCCGTATGAGGTATCCAGCCCTCAAGGACCTGCCCGTGAATAAGCCGGCTATCGATGCGGGCTAATACAATTGCCACGATCTATCCTTTGACTCTCCAGATAATTTTTTTGATATCAATTGCCTGTCCTGCCTTGCGAGGAAAGCCTTCATTCACTTCCTCAAATACTATCCACCCCGTCTCGCTTTTTATGCCCTCCCCTTAAGCAGTTCACCTGCAATGGAGATATTTTCACGGCCATAGGACCTGATGAGCTTGGCCATATCTTCCAAGTTTAAGTTTCCTCTTACGTTTGATAATTTTACCAGCATGGGGAGGCTGACCCCTGTTACAACCTCCACTTTCTTTTCTTCGAGAAAAGAAATACTTAAATTAGACGGTGTTCCACCGAAAAGGTCAGTAAGAATAAGAACGCCTTTCCCTTTATCAACACTTTTAATGGCAGAGGATATTTCTTCCCTGGCATCCTCCTGGGAAAGGGATTGCAATATGGGAACGCCCTTTATTCCTTCAATTTTGCCGACAATCATCTCTGCCGTACTGATCAATTCGGCAGCAAGATTACCATGGGTGACAACTACAAAACCTATCATAAAAACTCCCTTTAAAGGTGATGTCTGTCTTTATCTCTGTGAGTAATCTTCAGGGTATAATCGCCATCCCTGAAATCAAGACCCAAGCGTTCGATGATAGCAACGGATCGATGCCTTCCGCCGGTACAACCGACGGCAATGGTCAGATATTTCTTTCCTTCTTTCATATATTGCGGAATGAGGAAGTCAAGAAGAGCGGCAAAGCGCACCATAAAAGCCTTCCCCTTTTCCGACGTAAGCACATAATCAGAAACAACTTTTTCTTCACCCGTTAAATCTTTCATGCTTTCTATAAAGTTCGGGTTGGGAAGAAACCTGGCATCCATAATTATATCGGCCTCATAAAGTATACCGTATTTGAATCCGAAAGAGGCAAGATTGAGTACCATATTCTCGGAAGAGGCAAGGTCCGTCACATGATCAACGATGATTCTTTTCAACTGGTGAACGTTACAGGTTGAGGTGTCAACTATCTTGCTGGCTTCATTTTTTAAAGACGCCAGCAAAGGCCTCTCTTTTTTTATCCCCTCAAGCACCCGTCCTGACGGCGCCAGGGGATGAAGCCTCCTCGTTTCACTAAATCGCTTGACCAGGACGTCATCTTCCGATTCGAGATATATGACGGACAGGTCATGGCCCTCTTCTCTCAGCTGGGCCAGAACAGCGGGAAAGTCTTTTAAAAATTCTCCACCTCTTATATCGACACCGAGACCAATCTTGTTGGCTTCGGCTGATTCTTCACAAAGTTCGGCAAACTTTGGCATAAGAGTAACGGGCAAATTATCGACACAATAAAATCCGAGGTCCTCCAGGGCCTTGATTGCCGTACTTTTCCCTGACCCTGAGAGCCCCGTTATGACAACAATTCTGGCCAAGCGCCTTACCTCTATTTATTTAATATCTCTTCTTTAAGACTCTTTTCGAATTCGAGAGTCGGATTGCGCCCCATAATTCTTAAAATATGATTCCTGGCAGCCACTTCAATAATGGTTGTCATGTTTCTGCCCGAGGAAACAGGAAGGGTAACATTGGGAAGTTCTACATCAAGAATACCGTATGTCTCCTGATCAAAGCCCAGCCGTTCATATTCGCGGTTTGATTCCCACTTCACAAGCTGGACAACCATATCGATCTGTTTTTCAACCCTGACGGCCGTATTCCCAAAAATATCCTTGATGTTAATTATACCGAGGCCCCTTATTTCCATATGATAGCGAATCAGGTCAGGGCTGCTGCCGATAATAATATTGGGCGGTCTTTTAGTTACTACGACCATGTCATCGGCAACAAGCCGATGCCCTTTGGCAATAAGGTCAAGAGCGCATTCACTTTTGCCAACACCGCTTTTTCCGCGAATCAGCATACCGATTCCCAGCACATCGACAAGTACGCCATGGATACTGGTCGTTTCTGTGAGTCTCTCTTCCAGCAGGTTTAGTATATTGGTCGTAAATTTATCGGTAGGTAAAGAGGTTCTAAGAAGCGGCGTGCCTGTCTTTTCAGCGAGCATAATAAGTTCTTCCAGAGGTTCGAGGCCAAAGGTTATAACAAAACAGCAGACCTTGAGGGCAAAGAGACATTCCACAGGGGCCTGTCGCCCCCCCCTGGGAAGGCTCTCCAGGTAAGACATCTCTGTATTACCCAACACCTGAATTCTGTCGCCATGAAGATGATCGGTGAAACCGGAAAGAGCCAGGCCCGGCTTTTGAACCTTGGGGGAGGATATCTCATTTTCAAGACCCTTCGAGCCTGCCAAAATCTCAAGCCTGAGGTCATATCGCTTATCCTCAAGAAGCTCTTTTACAGTAAAACCGCTCATAAAAGGGAATTAATCCGCTCTGAAGAACCATGATGTCACCATCAGATCTTCAGCCGGATATCTCTGTTAATATTTTGAATCCTCATCGGCAAAGGCCCTGTAAAGTTCCTCTCTTGACTTTGCCTCCATCAAACCCATTCTGAAATTGGGCTCTTTCATTAACCTGGAAATTCTTGCCAGTGCTTTAAGGTGTGCGCCTGTTGAGTTTTCAGGAGCTATAAGAAGAAAAAAAAGATGGGTTTTCTTGCCATCCATGGAATCAAAGTCGACACCTTCGGAACTTCTTGCAAAAACAGCAATAACCTCATCGATATTGCCGACTTTTCCATGGGGAATGGCTACGCCGTCACCGATGCCTGTACTCCCGAGCTTCTCTCTCTCCAGAAGTACATCCATCAAGGTATCGAACTGCAAGCGCTCGTCATGTTTGACGGCGATCCTTGACATCTCTTCTATGGCTTCTTTTTTAGCGCTTGCCTTCAGCTCAGCAATGATCAGTTCTTCCTTTAAGATATCAAGAATCTTCATCCCTCAAAGCAGCCTCAGGTGTTTTTGGGCTCTATAAGGCCGTAGTTTCCGTCTTTCCTTCTATAAACGACACTTATATTATTGGTTGAAGCATTGGTATAAACAAAAAAGTCCCTGTGCAGGAGATCAAGCTGCATAATCGCCTCATCAACAGACATGGGCTTTGCAAAATAGTTTTCCATTTTGATAACGGCCGGTGCTTCTTCCACTTCCATGCTCTCCGAAGAATAAACCGTCTCCTCAAGAGCTGCGCTGGCTTGATTGTTGCGGGGCTTGTGTCTCTTGATACGCTCCTTATGCCTTCTGAGTTGTCTTTCAATCTTGTCCATCACATTGTCAATAGAAGAATACATGTCTTCCGTCGCATCGGTGGCAGCCACGGCAATGCCGTTAACGATAAGATTAACCTCTGCAATATGTCTGAATTTTTCAACGGAGAGCACAACATTGGCATCGACGGGGTTATCGAGATACTTTTTAATTTTGCCCACCTTATCTTCCGCATAAGATCTGATGGCGTCTGTTGGTTCCAAATGTTTGAATGTAACGGAAACCTGCATTGTAGAATTCCTCCTGAGTATGTTAACTTCTATTCAAAAACTAACAAATAGTTCACCCCCTGTCAATCAAATTGTGCCTGCCGAAAGGGAGTGAAAAAGAGGAATCATGCCTTTAAAATGCGCAGTAAAAGCAGCTTTTTTTCCGGCCCGCAAGCTTAAACATTGACCATTTATGCTTATTCTGCTAGCCTTGGCTAAATCGCCGCAGGCAAAAAGTTAACAGGTACTGAATAATAATTTAAGAGGTTTCTATTAATGTCAGAAGTAAAAACAAGGTTCGCACCCAGCCCGACAGGCTATCTCCACATAGGAGGCGTCAGGACGGCGCTTTTCAACTGGCTCTTTGCCAGACACCATGGCGGAAAATTTGTCTTGAGGATAGAGGATACGGACCTTGAACGCTCTACCCGGGAATCGGTAGAGGCCATACTGGATGGAATGCAATGGCTGGGACTTGACTGGGATGAGGGACCTTATTACCAGTCTGAGCGCGGGGAGATATACAGGGAGTACATTGACAAGCTCCTTGAGGAAGGTAAAGCCTATCGCTGCTACTGCTCGCAGGAAACCTTAAAGGCAAAAAGAGACGCAGCCATGAAGGCGGGGAAAAAGCCCAAATACGACGGGACCTGCCGGGAACTTAAGGAAACTCCCACCGGAAAAAACTTCACCATCAGGTTCAGGGCACCCCGGGAAGGAACAACCCTCGTCGATGATATGATCAAGGGAAAGGTCTTCTTTGAGAACAGCGAGCTTGACGACCTGATTATTGCCAGAAGTGACGGCAGCCCAACCTATAACTTTGTCGTTGTCATTGACGACGCAAGCATGGGAATAAGCCATATCATCAGGGGAGATGACCATCTTAATAACACACCAAGGCAGATACTGCTTTATAATGCGCTCGGCCATAAGCCACCCCGCTTCGGACATGTTCCGCTAATCCTTGGCGAAGATAAAAAGCGGCTCAGCAAGCGTCACGGAGCGACCTCGGTCATGGCCTACAAAGAAATGGGTTACCTTCCCCATGCCCTGGTAAATTATCTGGCAAGGCTGGGATGGTCCCATGGTGACCAGGAAATATTCTCCATCGATGAACTTGTCAGCTATTTTAACACCCGCCAGATAGGTAAATCTGCCGGTATCTTCAATGCTGAAAAACTGCTCTGGCTCAATGCGCACTATATAAGAGATAGGTCAATCCATGATCTTGCGGACATGACAAGACCTGTCCTGGAGGCAAGTAAGATAAATCTTGCCGGAGGACCTGAATTGACCCGTGTTATGGGCCTTCTTCAGGACAGGGCCAGGACAATAACAGAACTGGCCCACATGGCCCGTGTCTATTACGCTGATGAGGTGGAAATGGACGAAAAGGCGGCGGCGAAATTTCTGACAAAAGAAAGCGCTGCCATATTAAATGAAGTTGCCCGGGAAATAGAGGATATGGAAACCTTCAGTCTGGAAGAAATAGAATCCTTATTTAAAACCTTTATTGATAAAAAAGGACTGAAGATGAAAAACGTGGGCCCTCCCGTGAGAGTGGCCTTAACAGGAGTCACGTCAAGTCCGGGTATTTTTGAAATTATTGAATTGCTCGGGCAGGAAAAAGCGGCTAAACGAATAAAAAAGGCGGCAGCTTCGATAGCTTAAGGGCACACCATTATTCTGTTGTCAGCTTTTTGATAAAATGCAACCAGGCCGGTGCCGGGTTAAAGGTCAAAGGGGAGATCGATATACCTGAGGTCATGCCTGTGGGTACCGATGGACTTTCTGTCTTCGAAGTTAAACTCCAGTGAATGGACGAAGGGACTCTTTGGGTTGTGGCACTTTTTTACGCAAACATTATTTTCTGCTGAAGGCATGGTAAGGCCGCCTTTTTCAATATAGTCAGCCCTTTTATAGGTTCCCCTCTTTTTAAGCATCATCCGGGCATAAATACTGCCCGGGCCGTGACACATTTCACATTGGACACCGGTAAAACCAGGTGTTTCCTCTATGGAAGAAAAGCCACCGGGCTTTTTGTAGCCTGTAACATGACAGGGGAGGCAAGAGTCTTCTTTGCTGTAGTCATGTTCAGGATCGAGACCGGCCTTCGTCTTGGCCTCTTTTCTGACTCCGGGCTTTAAAAGCTCATAGGCCCTGGACATTTTTGTTCCATCCCATGAGTTATAATGAGGCAGGTGGCAAATTCGGCACTCTTCAACACCAATGTAGACCGCCTCTTCAGCAAAGGTCACAACAGGCAGGATTGTCACCAAAAGCGCCGGTAATAGACGAAGGGAAATAATCAATAGGTACCCGCTTATGTTAATTTTTTTTCATTGGGAAAGTATTTTTATTAACATTTAACAGATATCCTTGTCAAGCTTATAAAATCCCCGACCATCAAGATCAATCGAAAACAGCTTATCTGATTAACTTTTTTTAAAACCCGGGAAAAGTAGCCTGCAACCACTATTTGGTTGTCTCATTTGTTCCTTCACTTTATTATAGCTTTATGATTCCTGTTAAAGACGACAATCCGACCCGGTCATTCCCTTTTTTTACGATTAGCATTATTGCCCTGAATATACTTATATTTATTTACCAGATTTCACTGGGCAGGGATACAGATAAGTTCATCCTGCAAATGGCCCTTATCCCCTATGAAATTATTCATTTCACCAAAATACATTCCCTTTCAGCCATTCCACCGCCGGCAACCTTTTTCACATCCATATTTACTCATGCCAACCTTCTTCACCTTGGAGGCAACATGCTCTATCTCTGGATTTTCGGAAATAATATTGAAGATGCGCTGGGACACGTTAGATTTCTGGTATTCTATTTTACCTGTGGCATACTGGCAACTGCCTGCCATATTGCCATCGATCCAAACTCAACAGTTCCCCTCGTCGGGGCAAGCGGCGCCATTGCAGGCGTACTGGGCGCCTACCTCCTCATCTATCCGCGGGCCGGTGTGCATACGCTTGTCTTTATCGTATTTTTTATCAGAATTATCAGACTCCCGGCCGCCTTCGTCCTCTCCCTCTGGTTTATTATCCAGCTTGTTAACTCAGGAATCCCGGGCGGAGGCGTTGCATGGTTTGCCCATATAGGAGGATTTGTGGGGGGATTTATCCTCGTGAAACCATTTATGCGGAAAAAGAAAAGAAAAAGAAAGTAACCTGAAAAGCTTCATCTTGTCCGCACATTATCAATCACATAGAAAACATCTCCTCTTTGAGGACAACTTATTTGGGAATGGAAAAAGAGATGGTCGTCCCTTTGTTCACTTTACTCTCTCCCCATATTTTTCCCTTATGGGCCCCTATTATCTTTTTGCAAATAGCAAGACCGAGACCGGCCCCTCTTTTTTGATTTCCCTTCACCTGGTAAAACTCGTCAAAAATACTTTCAATATGTTTTGAAGGGATTCCGCAGCCTGTATCCTTCACCGAGGCCACCATGCAATCACCTTCTTCTTTGAAGGAAACGGTTATCGTCCCCTTTTCAGGTGTAAATTTTACGGCATTGCCGATAAGGTTGATCATGACCTGCCTGATCCGTCCTCTGGAAAAATTAATACAGGTCCCGCCATTTTTGATATCTGTCTCCAGGTTAATGTCATGTTTCTTCAGCAGGGGTTCCGTATCACCGACAGCCTCGTGAATTACCTGGGACAAGCTCCCTTCTTCCATGTGCAAGTCAATATCGCCGGATTCAATCATATTTAAATCGAGCATATCGTTTACTATTTCAGTCATACTTTTTGTCATATCAATGGTGCTGTCAAGGTTGGTGGCTGAATCATCTATCCCTTTTACCTCGAGTTCAGACTTTATGAGTTCCAGGCCACAGGTAATAACGGTTAAAGGCGTTCTTAATTCATGAACCGCCTTGGAAAGGAAGTTGGTTTTAAGCTTATCCAGTTCCCTTAGCTTATCATTAGCCTTTTTCAACTCTTCATTCTGACGTTTTATCTGAATTTGGGCCTCACGTTTTTCTCTCATGAGACGGGCCCTTTCAACTGACCTCTGGACGATCATCTTCATGAGATCATATTCGACAGGCTTCTGGATAAAATCCCAGGCGCCCAGTTTCATGGCCCTCACTACCAGATCTACCGTGCCGTAGCCACTGGCAATAATCATTCCCACATCGATGCCCCGGTCATTAATCTCGTTGATAAGCCACATTCCGTCCCGCTTGGGCATAACAAGATCGATAATGGCAATGTCATAGGGAGACTTGATGAGCGAATTCAAACCTTCTTCACCATTTTCCGCAGTCTCGGCAGTAAAGCCATCCATGACGAGCATTTTTTTAAGACTGTTCCTTAACCTCTCTTCATCATCAACAATAAGAACTCTGCCCTGCTCAACCATTTGCATCCTCCTTTTTCTTTCCATATGGCAAAAATACCCTCGCCTTCACTCCGCCCTTTTTCTTCCGGTTTAAAGTGATATCCCCTCCATAGCCCTTAATTATTCCATAAGATACGGAGAGCCCCAAACCTGTGCCCTTAACGCCTTTTGTTGTATAGAAGGGATTAAAAAGTTCCTTCATATCGCTCTGCTTTATGCCGACACCGGAATCATCGACCTGGACAATAATATTGCCGTTTTTAGCTGACGTTTTTATTTTTAAATCCCCGCCGTCAGGCATTGCATCCTGAGAGTTATTTATCAAGTTTATCATAATTTGTTTCAAATGCCCTGAAGAAACCTTTATATCCGGGATGGAATAGTCAAAATCCAGGACGACGGCGATCCCATGCTTTTCCAGATTTTTCCTTACAAGGCTCACAATATCATTGATCGTCTTGTTAATATTACAACTGGTCACCCCTCTTGGCTCAGGTCTTGAAAAGACAAGAAGCCCCTTGATAATTTCGGCAATGCGGCTGATTTCATCATTGATCACATCCACATTTTCAATAATTTCACTGTCCCCGATAGACATATCTCTTTGAAGAAGCGTCAGGTAATTTTTGATAATTCCAAGAGGATTATTCACTTCATGAGCAACATTGGCCGCCAGTCTGCCTGTGGCAGCCAGCCTTTCCGCCTGGATGAGACGCTCTTCTATGGCTTTGGTATCGGTAACATCCTTAAGGTAGTTAATTCCTCCCTTTAAACTTTCAGACTCACTGAGAAGGGGAAAGGTCCTCATCTGGTAAATCCTTCCGCTAGGCTTATCCCTGTACTCGACAGCATCATGAATGACGCCCTTTTTCCTGTATTCGTTAATAGGGCATGCCTTCGAACAAAAGTCTTCGCCTATAAAAATGATATCTTTGCAGTTCCTGCCGACAATTTCCCCAACTTTACCGCCGACCTTGCGGGCAAACATTTTATTTGCCCTCACAACGGTGCAATCCAGATCGACGGCCCATATATAGTCTGTAATTCCGTCAAATATGGCTGAAATCTCACGCTTGCTTTTTGTCAGGGAATCGATCATTTTTTTCTTCTCTGTAATATCTCTGGCAAAGCAGAGAACGCCCAGGCTGCTGCCGGAAGTGACAGGTGTAAAGTTGACCTCAAAGGGAATAATTATTCCGTTTTTGGCAACGAGGTTGATCTCAACCATTGTCGATTGTCCCGAATCGAGTATTTCGCTTAACTTGTCAGCGCTGTCTGCCGCTGCGATCATGGTAATGGATTGACCAATAAGCTCATCCCTTTCATACTTGAGAATCCTCGCCATTTCCTGATTTTCCCTGATAATTCTGAAATCTTTATCAAGGAAGAAAATCCCCTCCATGGCCCCTTCGGCAAGGTCTTCGATCTCACGGGCTCTTTCTTTAATCTGATTGATACTCTCCTTAATACTGTCAATCATATGTTTAAATGCACCGGCAAGCGCCCCCACTTCCCCGCCGGATTTAACATCTATCTGTACATTGAGTTCACCGCCTGCAACATGGCTTGCTACTTTTGACAGATCAACGAGAGGCCTGACAAAACGTTTAATGACAAAGGATATGGCCCCGATACCGAGAATGGACAGGGCAAGCGCAATAAAGACCCATTGGTAGGAAACAAAAAGATAGCGCCCGATCAGATTTTCAGCTGAGAGTCCGACAACGGTATAGCCAATCACGTCCGCCTTTCCGCCTGCCGGGAAAAAGAGGTTGTCCGATAAACCGAGTTCCTCTCTACCTTCATCCATTTTTTCAAGAAGGACAGGAACAGAGGCTTCCATAATGGGGAAGTCACCATGAGTCAGTTCTCTTACCAGCCCGCCCCTTTCACCGGCCATTTGAGGCAGCAATTTCCCGTATGCTTCATAGCCTTCCCTGTTCTTTTTTAAGAAAAGCTCTCCATCGCTAAAATAGACAGCGCAATAAGCCACTTCGGGACCGCCGAGAACCCCTTCGAGATATGATTCAATGCGCTTCCGGTCTCTCGCCAGAAGGGGAAGCACACTGTCCCTGGCCAGGTGGGCGGAAAGGGTAATACTATCTTTTCTAATATTGTCTACCAGTTCATTCTTGGCATAGCGGAGAAAAATAGCCGTCAGCAATCCAAGCAGCAGAATAACAAAGGCAGAGTTAATGAGAACAAGCTGGGCTCTTATCCCTCTATCTCTGAAATTAATTATTTTCAACGGGCCTTTCAGCATTGACAAGCCATATAAAACTAGGGGTTTATAATAACTGCCGCGTCATAAACATCTTTCGGGACTTTAATACCGATCACTTCTATTGTATTGCTGTTTAAATAGAGCTTTATATCATTTGCCGGGGCAACGGGAATATCTGCCGGATCTTTGCCGTCTATCACCTGTTTCATCAATTTGGCTGCTTCCCGTCCCATATCATGAGGGGAAGATTCAAGGGCCGCCAGCGCCCCGGCCCTGACAAAAGCCGGTGAAAGGCCCATAAAAGGAATTCTCTCCCGTAAAGTAGCAATTAAAATCTCTCTTGTCGTCTCCCTCGTAAAAACATTGCCGTCAGCTACGGACCAGAGAAAATCAATATTTCCGACAAGTTTTTTAAGCGCCCTGTAAAGGTCTGCCGGAGATTTTACTTCCGCCCTTAAGAACTTAAACCCGAACTGAGACGCTATTTTTTCAGCATCGGCCACAACCAATCCCGTTTCAGCCTCACTGTAGATGATTCCTATGGTTTTGGCCCCGGGCAACATGCCTCTTATGATTTTAAACTGCTGCCTGTAAGGAATATCCATAGATGCGCCCGATATATTCCCGCCAGGCGACCTCATGCTGCCAACAAAGCCACTGGCAACAGGGTTTAACACCATGGAAAAAATAACCGGCGTCTCGTCAATGTTCTTTTTGACGAACTTCGTTGCCTTACTGCCCACGGTATGAATAAAGAGGGGAGCATACTTTGAAATCCGGTCGCTAATATAGTCGTTACTGCCGCCGTTGCCAACGAGAAACTCTCTCGTTTCATAATTAATACCAAGAGAATTGAGTTCATCATAAAAACCGGCCAGCGATTCCTTATAAGGCTTTATGGAGGCGCTCATAACAACGGCAATACGAATCTTTTCTGACGCATGGGAGGGTGTAATTAACACAAATGAGAGAAAAAGAAAAAGCGCTCCCGGTAAAAAGCGTTTGCCATATCTATTTATTTTTCCCGCACTTTCCATCAAAACCTGCGCCTTAATCCGGCAAAGACTTTTCTTCCCCCCCTGTCCCCCCCAAAGGGCCATCCTTATCGCTGTCATTGAAAATATTGTTTCCAAAAGCTGAAAAAGTAAGCGGCCTCTATCAATCGAAAGCCGCCCCGCAAAAGCATAAGTGGGCCTCCCGGCTTTGTTCATCTACCTGGTATAATGGCTTCCATAGAAGCCTTCCCTCCTCTTTGAATGATCAATACTGATAAAAGCATAATTATTTTTAAAGTCAAGGGCAGGCACCGGATTCATTTCAAGCGCCGCAACCGCAACCGCCACTGTCATAAATCAAAGGGCCGGACCCTTTGGTTGGTTTGGTCCCTTTTTTGGCTAATAATACCTATGGAAAAATCAACGATAATATAAAAAAGAAGATAAAAGGCCCCCCTTCTATCTATTGGGTCAAAAACTAAACACCCCTGGCAAATATCAACATATAAGCCTAAGCATACTGCATACCATGCCCATAGTAGCTCTCATCATAGCATAATGGGAAAATATAGCGAAGCAGTTTATGCAGGATGGCAGGCTTGCATAAAAAGAAGAGGAGAAAAAGCGATATTATAATTTATAATTGAGGCTGAAAATAATTTTCCGTGGTTCCTGTGGCGCTTTTACGAAGTTTGACTTGCCGCCACCGGGCGTGTAGTACCTGACATCAAAAAGGTTTTGAATATTGAGGGCGGCTGATAAATCTTTTGTCAAATCCCTGACACCCATGTTGAGGTTGACCAGGGTATAGGCCCGCACCGTCTGCTCTCTGCTTTCATCCCTGTCAACCCACAGGGAAGTTGTCTCACCTATCCATTTAACGATGGGACTGATAAAATATTTTCCGTAAGAAAGTGTCACCCCCCCCTTGACCTTGTTTCTGGTTATGTAGGGAGGCGTCCTGTCTATTCCGTCCCCGCCATCAATGGTTCCGTCCGTATAGGAGTAGTTAGCCCAGTATTTAACGAGGGCGCCGCCGGCACGGGATTTATAGTTAAAAGAAAGATGTCCGCCGTAAAAAGCGGCCTTGCCTATATTTTCATTTCGTTTCCAGGAATTTATCACTCCCCCTTCGATATAATAAGAGGGCCTGTCATATTCGACTGAAGAGACAAGATCTTCAACCTCGCTGTAATAAGTGGAAATCTCGACGAAAAGATCAGGGCCAAACCTGTGAAGAAGGGCCAGTTCCGCCGCCTTTGTTTTTTCAGGTTTAAGGTCAGGGTTGGGGAGACTCATGAATTTGCTCACATACTCACCTGAACCTGAACTGTAATGATCAAAAACCCCAAAGTGATAGGCATAGGCTTTATAAGGAGACGGCGCGAGATAAGCTTCACCGTAAAGAAACTTAAGGGCCGTTTCCTCCTGCGGCTTAAAAACCACTCCACCACGGGGATTGACCGTTTCACCGTAACGGCTGTTATAGTCATACCTGACGCCTAATGTACTGGAAAGGCCGCCACTCCAGTAGGACTGGGCCTGCAGGTAAGCGCCATAATTTTCATAATTGAGTTCATATATTTTTACGGGAAGCGTATCATTCGTTCCGCCATAATAATACTGCTGCTCCGACGCCGGCCGATTGGGATCATATTTTCGCCATAACAGGTCGTAGGTCTTTGGGAGAGCATAAAAGCTCTCGAAGGAAGCGCCACCGATAATAGTGTGGTCTTCCATCCTGTGGTCTATCTGCTGCTCGATCATGAACTTTCTGCTATGGGCATATTTATAGGAGTCTTCAAAGTCGACATAACGATTCCTGTATTTCGATTCAGGAAGCGCTTCATAGGTAAGGTAACTGATTGACGTTTTACCGGCTGTTTTTTCTGAAAAAGCCGCCTTATATTCACCGTAATAATTCTTTATAAGCGTTTCCCACCTGGCGTCGCGCCCGAAATAAGACCAGCCGGGCATGACGCCGGCCGTCGAGGGATGCCTGAAATAGGACTCGCTGTAACCGAGGGTAAAGGCATCACCGGCAACAAGCCTGGCATAAATGCTGTAACTTCCTGTCCTGCCGTAATAATCCTCCCTTTCATCCGCCCGGGCAGTTGTATAATTGCCATAGGTAAGAAGGGGGACATTCATGTTATATTCATCATAATATTTTGACAGATCGGCACTATCCGACTCATGCCGGTGCCCGCCTGCAGAGAGTTTGACATTTTCAAAAAGCCTTCCGCCATAATTGACGTAATGGTTTTTATAACCGAAAGAACCGGCAGAGGCCGTCATATGGGCGCCATCAAGGGCCCCGGCGTCTTTTGTAATAATATTGATAACGCCCGTAAATGCATCGGCGCCGTAAAGAGCCGATGCGGGCCCATAAACAACCTCAACCTGCCTGGCGTTATAGAGGGGGAAATTGTCGGAAATAGGAATCGGTTCATTAGTGGGCGAACTGACCCGGTAGCCGTCCATCATAATGATAAACTTTTCCTGGCTGAAATTCCCTCTTATGGTAACCATACTGTAGGTCTCTTCTCCCGTTATCTCCCTGAAATCAACACCGGGAAGATCTTTAAGAAGATCGAGCAGGTTCCGGTAGCCTCTTTCCCTGATCTCTTTTTCAGTAATGACAGTAACGGTGGCAGGCGCATCGGCAGCTTTCTGTTTAGTCCTGGCAGCAGTAACCACCATGGGAATATCTACAAAAAGGAGGGCCTCCCTTTGCAGCGAGTCACCTGAAGCAACAGCATTGAAAGAAATGAAGAGAAAAAAGAAGAAAAAAGCGAAACTTCTAAAGCAGGGAAAACCGGTCATAAACACCTGAAGCAAACATTTAAACTTAAAAACAGGCAAAAAGTTTAACACACCGGCCTGGGCCAAGTAAATGATTTTATCGGGTCCGCCTTTCACTTAAGGTTTTGTGACAAAACAGTTAAAGGAAGTAAGGATATTATAAGGCAAGGCTTGCATCGTTCTTTCATCTCCCCCTTTGTCAAAGGGGGATTAAGGGGGATTTTATCATTCAGGCACTTTCAAATCCCCCCTCGCCCCCCTTTGCTAAAGGGAGGAATAATACCGCTTTACCGGAGCCATAACGGGCCCAGGGGGAGTCGTTTTTAAGAATTAGCAGGTAAAGAGAGAAGCAAAAGCGGAAGTAAGAACACTATAACCCAAATCTCACATCCTTCCTTCATCTCCCCCTTTGGCAAAGGGGGATTTTTCCATTCCCGCACTTTCAAATCCCCCCTCGCCCCCCTTTGCTAAAGGGGGGAAGTCGTCTGCGGAATTTGCGTTATAATTTATAATTGAGGCTGAAAATAATTTTTCGTGGTTCCTGTGGCGCTTTTACGAAGTTTGACTTGCCGCCGCCGGGCGTGTAGTACCTGACGTCAAAAAGATTTTGAATATTGAGGGAGGCTGATAAATCTTTTGCCAAATCCCTGACACCCATGTTGAGGTTGACCAGGGTATAGGCCCGCACCGTCTGCTCTTTGGTTTCATCCCTGTCAATCCATGAGGAAGTTGTCTCACCTATCCATTTAACGATGGGACTGATAAAATATTTTCCGTAAGAAAGTGTCAGTCCCCCCTTGATCTTGTTTCTGGTTACATAGGGTGGCTTCCTGTCTACCCCATCCCCCTCATCAATGATACCGTCCGTATGAGTATAGTTACCCCAGTATTTAATTCCCGCGCCACCAATTTTTGCATCATAATCGATTGCGAGATGCCCGCCGTAATAGGTGGCCTTTCCTACATTTTCATTCCTTTTCCAGCTTTCAATAAGGCCGCCCTCTATATAGTCAGAGGGAGTATCATATTCAACCCCGAAAATGAGATTTTCAACCTCTGTGTAATAGGTTAAAATTTCGAAAGAGAACTCTTTGTCAAACTTGTGAAGAAGCGCCAGCTCTGCCGTCTTTGTTTTTTCAGGTTTAAGGTCGGGGTTGGGGAGACTCATAAATTCACTCACATACTCGCCTGAGCCCGAACTGTAATGATCAAAAACCCCGAAGTGGTAAGCATAGGCTTTGTAAGGAGACGGCGCGAGATAGGCCTCACCGTAAAGGAGCTTTATAACCGTTTTCTTCTGCGGTTTAATGACAATGCCGCCCCGGGGATTGGTCGTCTCGCCATAGCGGCTATTGTAATCATACCTGACGCCTAATGTGCTGGAAAAGCTGTCACTCCAGTAAGACCGGGCCTGCAAATAAGCGCCGTAATTCTCATAGTTAAGCTCATAGATTTTTACGGGCAGCGTATTATTGGTCCCGCCATAGTAGTACTGCTGTTCGGAAGGAGGCCTGTCGGGATCGTATTTACGCCCTAACAGGTCGTAGGTCTTTGGGAGAGCATAAAAGCTCTCGAAGGAAGCGCCACCAATAATAGTGTGGTCTTCCATCTTATGGTCCACTTGCTGCTCAAGCATAAATTTTCTGCTATGGGCATATTTATAGGAATCCTGAAAATCGACATAACGGTTTCTATATTTTGAACCGGGAAGCACTTCATAGGTGAGGTAGCTGATGGACGTCTTGCCGACAGTATTTTGCAGCCTGTCCGATCGATATTCCCCATAATAATTCTTGATGAGCGTTTCCCACCGGGCGTCGGACCCGAAATAGGACCAGCCGGGCATAACACCGGCCGTCGAGGGATGCCTGAAATAGGATTCACTGTAGCCGAGTGTGAAGCTGTCGGCGAGAACAAGCTTTGCATAGGCGCTGTAACTCTTTGTCTTGCCGTAAAAGTCCTCCCGCTCATTTGACTCGGCGGTCGTATAATGAGCATAGGTAACAAGAGGTACGTTCATGTCATATTCATCATAATACTCTGAAAGATCGGCATTGTCCGATTCGTGCCAGTGCCCGCCGGCAGAAAGCTTGACATTTTCATAGAGCCTGCCGCCCAAATTAACGTAATGATTCGCATATCCGAAAGAACCGGCCGAGGCCGTCATATGGGCGCCGTCAAGTTCCATGGCATCTTTCGTGATAATATTTACCACACCGGCAAAAGCATCGGCGCCATAAAGGGCCGATGCAGGCCCGAAAACAACTTCAACCTGCTTTACATTATAAAGGGGGAAATTGTCGGCAATAGGGATGGGCTCATTAGTGGGCGAACTGACCCGGTAACCATCCATCATAATAATGAACTTTTCCTGGCTGAAATTTCCCCTTAGGGAGATCACATTGTAAGCTTCTTCACTCGTATTTTCGCGAATATCAACATCGGGAAGGTCCTTAAATATATCGAAAAGGTTCCTGTAACCCCTCTCCCTGATTTGCTCTTTCGTAATGACAATTAGGGTGGCGGGGACATCGACAGCCCTCTCTTTTGTTTTTGTCGCGGTCACAACTGTCGGAAAATTTCGAAACAACAGCGTTTCTTTTTTTAATGGAATATTAAAAGCCGCTGCTTCAGAGGGAATAAAAAGGGAAATAAGGAAAAATATGAAAACTGCAGATTTCGAAAAAGCCATTATAACCACCCCGCGCTGATATTAAACCGTAAAGGGGAAAAGCCTACCATATTCAAAGCCGCCGGGCAAAGAAATATTAAACACATATAACACTTTTTTTTTGTCAAAAAACGCTCCTCCAGCATAATTCTTATAAGGGCTTACCACCCGACTGCAGGGCGCTAAACCGGCGCATACCAGCCAAAAGAAAGCGCAATATTGATCAAAATATTCTGTTAGCAACAAATAGAACTGTCCGGTTTTATGATAAATGAACTGTCCGGTTTTTACATCGTTAAGGAAAGTCCCTGAGGGCGGAGCCCGAAGGGGCTT
>JAOUBX010000024.1 GCA_029860075.1 Deltaproteobacteria bacterium
TGTGCCTGTGGTGACTATATTCGGACCCACGTCACCCTCATTTGGATATGCGCCTTATGGAAAGAATGTACAGATCGTGGAAAAAGCGCTTTCCTGCCGTCCCTGCCATCACCATGGCCCTATGGTATGCCCGAAAGAACACTTTCGCTGCATGAGGGATATCACCGTGAATGATGTGATGGACGCTATCGAAAGGACAGGGGCGCTTACTTGAAGATACTCCATATCGATACGGAAAGGACATGGCGTGGCGGTGAACAGCAGGTTCTTTATCTCCTCAGGGGCTTGAGAGAGAGAGGGCATGATTCAACGGTCATCTGTCAGCCGGCAAGTCCTTTAGCCGAAAGGGCGGGCGCTGAAGGCATCCATGTGAAAGAGGTCGCTATGAAGGGGGGCCTGGACCCCTTTGCAGTATTTGAAATTTCAAGGGCATACAGGCAGGGCTACCAGATATGTCATATGCATACTTCTAATGCCCATAGCCTCGGTTATTATGCGTCATTGCTTGCAAAAGGTCCGAAGCTCGCCGTATCGAGAAGAGTTAGTTTTCCCCTTAAGGGTTTTTTAGGTAAGTTGAAATACACCGGTGCAGACAGAATTATTGCCGTATCGGCTGAAATAAAGAAAGGGCTTGTTAAAAAGGGGATTGATGAAGAGAAAGTTGCCGTCGTGCACAGCGCCATTGATCTTAAACGTTTTGATAAATATGAAGGGGAGCCTGAAAAACCGGTAGTCGGAATCTTTGCTCATCTGGCTGAACACAAGGGCCATAAATATTTTTTCGATGCCGGATTAAAGATTTCCAAAGACTTTCCCCATGTTTCCTTTATAGTGGCAGGTGATGGAGAAGAAAGGGGAAACCTTGAAAAATACGTTGAGTCCCTTGGCATTGAAGGAAAAGTGGATTTTAGGGGGTTTAGCAAGGAAGTTCCCTCTTTGCTAAAGGAATGTACCATTACAGTTCTCTCTTCCATAAGTGGTGAAGGATCGCCCGGTGTATTGAAAGAATCCATGGCTGCCGGCGTGCCCGTTATTACGACCGACGTGGGGGGGAGCGCTGAAGTTGTTGAAAATGGCCGGTCCGGTATCGTCGTTCCCCCTGCTGATTCGGAGGCGCTTGCAAAAGGAATGGAAAAACTTCTGGGCCATAAATCTTTCAGGGAAGCAATGCGCCGTGGAGGGCTTGAAAGAGTTAAAGCCTTTAGCGCCGAAAATATGGTGGATAAAACAGAGGCCCTTTACAGGGAGATTTTGCGCATTAAATGAAAATACTCATAGTAAAGCTGGGCGCCGTCGGTGATGTGGCGCATACACTTCCGGCATTGCATTCACTAAGAAAGAGTTTCCCCGAAGCTTTCATTGCCTGGGTGGTAGAGAAAAAGGCCCTTCAAGTTATCAGGGATAATCCTTACATTGATGAAGTTATCCTCTTCGAAAGGAAGGAACTGGAAAGAACTTTCAGGAAGGATGGACTTTTTGCGGCAATAAGGTTCCTTGCCTCTTTTGGAAAAAAACTTAAAAGTTATCATTTTGATATTGCCATCGATTTTCAGACACTTTTCAAGAGTGGTCTTATTACCTGGTTGAGTGGCGCAAAAAAGCGGGTTGGTTTTGATAAGTGGAGAGAGCTTAACAAGCTCTTTACCAATAGCCGTCTTAAATCGAATAAAAGGCATACTATTGACAAGTACCTTGATCTTGTCGTGTCTGTTGGAGGAAGCGCTGATTCTACACCGGTAAAGATTTATTATGCTAAAGAGGATGCTGATTACGTTGACCGGTTTATAAGAGATGAAGGCCTGGAAAGTAAAAAATGGATAGCCATCAATCCCGGCGCCAGTTGGACTAGTAAGTTGTGGGGAGCGCAAAGATATGCTATACTTTGCGATCTTTTGAATGAGGCTTCTGTTCCCCATGTTATTGTATGGGGGCCGGGAGAAGAAAAAATCGTAGAAGAAATTCAGGAAAAGGCAGGCAATGAACTGCTTATTGCTCCACCTACCTCGATAAAACAGCTTGCCTGTTTGCTGGAACGGTCATCCCTCTATGTTGGTGGAGATACGGGTCCAATGCATATGGCTGTTGCCATGGGTACCCCCGTTGCAGGAATTTTCGGCCCTTCCGATCCTGAGAGAAACGGTCCTTACGGTGAGGGACAGAAGGTGCTTCAGGCCGACCTTGATTGCATTAAATGCTGGAAAAGAAGTTGTCCCACCGTCGAGTGCATGGAGAAGGTGACTCCCCAAAGCGTAATTGATGCCATAAAGGAAATTTTGAAGTGAAGATTCTCCACATCATTAGTGACTGGAAATGGACGGGCCCTGCCGAGCCTGTCGTCAATCTTTGCAGGGAGTTGCAGGACAGGGGGCATGATGTTACCCTGGCCATTGCCGATGTTCATGGTGATAATCATCCCGTGCTCAGAGAAAATGCAATCAAGCAGGGCGTGAAACTCTTTGAAGGACTTCATATGAGGCGCAGGGTAAAACCGGCAACCTTTAGCGATGTGTTAGCCCTTAAGCAATATATTAAGAAAGAAAAATTTGATATTGTTCATTGCCATTTAACCCATGACCATGCCCTTTCGGCTTTTTCAGTGGGTGGAAATGATGCTGTGAAACTTATCAGAACCAGCCATAAGGGGGGGCCGCTGAAAAACAGCTTCGGCAACCGTTTTATGATGAAACGAACGGCTGGCCTTATCACTGTCTCACAGTTGGCCGGCCGGGAAGACAGCAGGAATTTTTCCTTTCCGCCGGAGCGGGTGGCAGTTATTCAAAATGCCATTGACCTTAAGCTTTTTTCCCCAAGGGCTAAAAATAAAAAACTGATGAAAGAACTCGGCATAGCGCCTGGTGATGTGGTTGCAGGTATTGTAGCCAGGCTTCAGCGGCACAGGCGTTATGAGGTTTTTCTGGAAGCAATGAAGGAGGCGGCGAAAATAATGCCCAACCTTAAGGCCATTATTGTGGGTCGTGGTACTTATGCCGAGCAAGTCGCCTATCGGCCGGTAAGAGAAATGGGCCTGGAAAAGACGGTTATACTGGCGGGCTACAGGAAGGATGATTACATGGACGTGCTTGCCCTTTTTGATATGAAAGTCTTTCTCGTACCCGGCTCTGACGGCTCCTGCCGTGCATTAAGGGAACTGATGGCCATGGGTAAACCGGCTATTGCGGCGAAGAGGGGCATGCTTCCCGAGATTGTCGATGACGGTGCAGATGGTTATATCATTGATGATACTCCCGAAAACCTGAGGGATGCCATATTGAAACTTGCCGGAAATGAAGAAGGGCGGTTGAAAATGGGGGAAAAGGCGAGGTTGAAGGCAAATTCTCTCTTTTCGTTGAGTAAGCAGGGAGAGAAAGTTGAAGAATATTATCAAAGCATTTTTGAAATTAAAAGTTAGCAGAGGGCAACAGAAGAATGAAAGACTATTGTGATATTGTTCTTCCTGTATGGAACCAGCTTGAAATGACGAAAGAATGTCTTAAAAGTGTTCTTGATAACACAGATTATCCATACAGGTTGATTATTGTAGATAACGGGAGCGACAGTAACACTGCAGCCTACCTGCAAACATTCAGCGAAGAAAATAATGATATAGTCATGCTGCTTCGAAATGATGTTAATGTTGGTTATATTAAGGCAACCAACAGGGGGATGAAGGAATCAAGGGGTAAACATGTCTGTCTTTTAAGTAATGATACTGTTGTTTATCCTGGCTGGTTGTCTCAGATGATAGCTGTTGCAGAGAAAGAAAAAGACATCGGCCTTGTAAATCCGGCGAGTAATCATTTTGATCTCTCCTATGAGGATACCTTGAACAGTAAACATGAATACATAGGTATGGGAAGGTGTATTGGTTTTTGTATGCTTGCAAAAAGAGAACTCATTGATCAGATCGGATTTCTGGATGAACGTTTCGGTATGGGTTATGGTGAGGATGACGCCTATTGTTCAAGCGCCCATAATCTGGACTATCGTTGCGTTATGGCCAGAAAAGCCTATGTTGTGCATATCGGGAAGGCTACTTTTGGTAAAGATAAAAAAGCTAAAGAAAACAGGCAAAAGCAAAGGGCGCTTGCAAAACAATTGCTCGGTGAACAGTTAAAGGTAGAAGCCTTTTTGACAGCATCCATTGATGGAGAAAGGCCACCTTTGAAGCTCCTTAAAAAGTTGGCAGATAAAGGTGTGAGGTGTAAGGTATTTGCGGTTAATATTAAAGCAAGTTTACCCTATGAACATAGCTTTGTTAAATTCAGGAAACAAAGACAGGCAGTATTTTACTTTTCTTCTTTATATCGTTTTCTTTTTGACAGCAGATTCAGAGCTGCTGCTACAGAAAGCAGGTTGCTATACTCTCTTTTTTCCAAACTTAATTTTTTAGTAAGGAAACAATTGATTTATTTCGGAAGTACTGTAGATGGTCCATCGGGCATTATCGGGAATTATGATAATGTTAAGGCGCTTATTTTATACCTGAAAGGCAAGCTGTGAATAATTCTTCAGTAAAATTGCTTTATTGTACGGATAAAGTGCTTGAATTTTCTGTACTCATGTTTATTTCCTGTTTTGCCTTTGGAAGAAGTTTTAAAGAGGTTGCGATGGGATTGATTGTAATTTGTCTGCTAATTTTCAAAATTAATAAACGTCAAATATTGCCTGGCAATCGATTGAACATTCCTCTCATAATTTTTGGAATAACTATCGTTGTTTCCCTCCTTTTTTCAATGGACCGGGTTCGGAGTATGGATATCCTGAATGATGTTGTTCGCGCATCTATCATTCTTTTTGGTGTTTCTTCATATTTAAAAGGCAAGAAAGAAATAGGCAGAGTGTTGTGGGCTTTCCTCTTTATGGTTGTGCTTCAGGGGATTGACGGCACCTTTCAGTATATTTACGGTTTTGATTTTATCAGGGGCTATAAACTAATGGGGACTGTTCCGGGAGAGGGAAACAGGGTTACGGGGTCTTTTGGTTATTGGAGTGTAGGGAACCTGCTGTCTCTTACTTTACCTTTCAGCTTTGCCTTCATCGAAATAGTAAAAAAAAGGAGGCAAGAGATATTGTTAGTTCTGATGCTTTTACTTCCTATATTAACTATCATATTGTCGAGGACAAGAAGCTCATGGATCAGCTTTCTCATTTTTTTTGCGATCTTTTTCTTGTATGCCGAAAAAAAGCGCCTTTATATACCAATATTAATTATCCCTGTTTTATTTGTTGTTTTCGGGCCTTCCAGCTTACTTGACCGTTTGAATTCTTTGGCCAGAACGGGGGGCGCCGGAAGAATTGGTATATGGGGTACGAGCATGGAGATGATCAAAGATTCTCCCATATATGGGCATGGTCCTGGAACTTTCAAAAACTTATACCCTGATTATAAGAAAAAATTACCTCAATACAAGAGTCCGGGCAGAACACCTCATGCCCATAATATCTATATTCATACGCTGGCAGAAATGGGAATTATCGGTTTGTCATCTTTATTGTTTTTATTATATTCAATGGTAAGCGCCATTCTGTCAGCCATAAAAAAAAGCAGGGGAGACCCGCTGCTTTATTCCTTTTCCGTAGCAGTTCTCGGATCTATGACGGTTTATATTATTGAAGGTTTTCTCACGCACGGTCTTTTCAGAATGTGGTTAATGCAGATGCTTGCGCTTATAATCGGCTTTACTATAGCCGTCAGCGCTTTAGCTTCTGGTGAAGCCGGGACTAATTGTATTGATTCAGAGAAGTAAGCTATATGCGTCGGATAAGTATCGTTATACCAACATATAACAGGGCAGCCTACCTTAAAGAAGCTATCGAAAGCGCCCTTGCCCAGGATTATGAAAACCTTGAAATCATTGTTTCAGATAATGCTTCAACAGATGAAACAGAAGCGGTTGCTCAAGGTTATAAAAAGAATGACCGCTTCAAATATTATCGAAACAGCGCTAATCTTGGCATGGTTGGAAACTGGCGAAAGGCAATCTTTGATTATTCAACGGGCGATTACTTTCTTATTCTCTCTGATGATGATTACCTTCTTGATGAATCTTATATAAGCAAAGCGGCCGCGCTCATTGACAGGGAAAATGAAATGGTTATCGTTGTCGCCGGCAGTTACATACTTTATGAGGATACGGGAGAAAGGATCTCCTTTGATCTTCCCTTTAAGGAAACGATGGAGGGGAAGGCTATCTTTTTAAATCAAAAAAGAGAAAAGTCAAAAGGGTTTACGCTTTCCAATACAATATTTGACAGAAACCTGACTATAAAGCTTGACGCTTTTACCAATAGTTACAATTCTTCCTGTGATATGGAACTTTTCTGGAAGCTCTGTTTGTATGGAAAAGTGGGCGTTGTTAATGACCATGTTTCTGTCTACCGAAGGCACAGCCGCAATGAATCGACCTCTGTAAAGGGAGATATTAAGTTTCTTGTCAACAATAATGAGGCATATATAGAGCCATACAAACTGGCAAAGAATCTGGGATCATTTACTGCTGAACAATTGAAAGGCTGGGAAGAGAAGATCTATGTAAAGATCTACAGAACACTGAAAAGCGCCTGTAAGAGTCAATCCTTTGATGAAGTTTTAAATGCCCTGAGAGAAAAATATCCCGACATTGTCGAGATAGTATTAAAAAAATACTACTTTCAACTATTGTTTATTAAAATGAGACATTTGTTCACTTAATCGAAAAAAAGTTTCCCGCAGGAGTTCGACTTTTAAAGCAGGGTTTTAATGCGAATATTGGTTTTATTTAATCACGGTGATAAACCGGGCTTACTAAAAATGTTAAATGCTCTGGAAGTGAGGCTTGAATCAAGGGATTATCACTTTTTTCATGTCGTCGGCCCAAAGGAGAGCTACGCTTTTTCAAAGTATGGTTTTGATTTGAATCGTATCGAAATCATGGCGGGACTGAAAAAGCGGAGCAATCCTGTTACATCCTTCATAACGGCAAAGAGAATCAAGGAAAAGTGCCATAAAGAAAGTATAGATCTTATCCTGACCTATACCCTGTCTACCCTGCCCATAGCAATGAAAGTATCTGAAAAAAATGGCATTCCTGTTGTGGCGTGGCTCCATAATGCCTATCCTGATGCCGATTACAGATATAATAAGTTTGGCCTGCATCACTGCTACAATATCATTGCAGTATCCGATTTTATCATGTCCGGTGTCCGTAATTATTTGTCAAAAAAAGGTATTTATGCAGAAGAAAGAAACCTTGATGTTGTTTATAATGCCTTCGATGTGGAGGGATTTATAAAAAAGGGAGATCATGTCAGTGATTCAGGGGACATGCGTAAGGAGGCAGGTGATTTTGTTATTGCCATGATTGCGGCAATGGATAGAAACAAGAATCCCCAGGTGATTCTTAAAGCGGCTCAAAAAATCCTGCAAATTAATAATAAAGTAAAATTCTGGTTTGTCGGGGGCTTTCCCGAAGAAAAGTATGAGCAAGAGACGCTTGCTCTCGTTAAAGAACTGGGCATAAGCAACAATGTATGTTTCTGGGGACCCCGATTGGATGTGTCGAGAATATGCAAAAATATAGACCTTTTTGTTCAGCCCAGCTTCAGAGACGCCTGTCCTCTTGCTCCCATCGAAGCGATGATATGGGAAAAACCTGTTGTTGCGAGCCGTACCGGCGGCATTCCTGAAATTGTATCACATGAAGAGACAGGCCTCCTTTGTGAACCGGGGAATGAAAATGACTTTGCTCATGCAATTATTGACCTCATTAAGGATCCTGAATTGGGGAAAGCTATGGGACGCAAAGGGAGAAAAAGGGTTGATCATATGTTCACTATGAGCCGTTTATCTCAGGATATGGATAATATTTTCAGGAAAATAAAAGAAAAAAGTCAATATAATTAGAATTTTTTTATCAAGTAAGTTATGCTAGCACTCCTTCAATTTATTGCATTGAAGGAGTACCAGGCATTTTTTAAAATATAAAACACAAGAAGGAGCAGGAGCGGACATGAAAGTTGTTATTCTTGCCGGTGGTTTTGGCACACGCCTCAGTGAAGAGACGGATTTAAAACCGAAACCCATGGTGGAAATCGGAGGCAAACCGATCTTGTGGCATATTATGAAGATATATTCATCTTATGGTTTTAATGATTTCATAATCTGCCTTGGTTATAAAGGTTACCTTATCAAGGAATGGTTTGCCAACTACTCTTTGCATATGAGCGATGTCACTATTGATATGAAAAAGGGCGCTATGAAGGTGCATCAGAATTTTGCCGAACCCTGGGAAGTTACCCTTATTGATACGGGCGATGGAACGATGACCGGCGGAAGAATTAAGCGAGTGAAGGATTACATAGGCAGTGAGCCTTTTATGATGACCTATGGTGATGGTGTGGGAGATGTTGATATTGCCAAACTCGCTGATTTCCATAAAAAGCACGGCAAGTTCGCCACTGTGACTGCTGTCCAGCCGAGCGGAAGGTTCGGTTCCATGGATCTTGACAAGGCAGACCGTGTGACTGCTTTTCAGGAAAAGCCTAAAGGTGATAATGCCTGGATTAATGGCGGCTTCTTCGTTCTCGACCCTGAGGCTATCGATTATATCGAAGGTGATTCGACAATCTGGGAGAGATCACCCATGGAAAAGCTGGCTGGAGAGGGTCAAATGGTTGCTTTCAAACATTCCGGCTTCTGGCAGCCTATGGATACCCTTCGGGACAAACATCATCTGGAAGAAATGTGGGCCTCCGGTGATGCGCCGTGGAAAAAATGGAAAACCCTGTAACTTGAGATATTTACAATGATTGACAGGCATTTCTGGAAAAATAAGAAGGTCTTTTTAACAGGCCATACGGGATTTAAAGGCTCATGGCTTTCAATGTGGCTTCATTCTATGGGAGCAGAGGTGACGGGCTATGCTCTTGAACCGAATACGGAACCAAACCTTTTCGAGGTCTGTAATATTTCCGGTCTGGTTCATTCCCACCTTGCCGATATAAGGGAAACCGGTGAACTGTTCCGAACTATCAAAGAAGCTTCTCCTGAAATAGTTATCCACATGGCTGCCCAACCTCTTGTGAGAGAGTCCTATAAAAATCCTGCTGAAACCTATTCTGTTAATGTAATGGGAACGGTAAATCTCCTGGAAGCTGTTCGCAGGTCAGGTTCAGTGAGAGCCGTTGTCAATGTGACGACTGATAAATGTTATGAAAATAAAGAGTGGGAGTGGGGATACAGAGAGCTTGACCGCCTTGGCGGCTATGATCCCTATTCAAACAGCAAGGCCTGTTCCGAACTGGTTACATCCGCTTACAGGAACTCTTTCTTTAGTGCGGACAAGTATGAAGAGCACAAGGTTGCGCTTGCTTCGGCCCGCGCAGGAAATGTAATCGGTGGTGGTGACTGGGCCCATGACAGGCTTATTCCCGACTTTGTCAGAGCTGTTTTAAAGGGAGAAGAGATCTTCATCAGGAACCCTTATGCAACCAGGCCCTGGCAGCATGTGCTTGAACCTCTTGGCGGCTATCTTCTTCTGGCGGAAAAACTCTATAAGGAAGGAACCCTTTATGCCGAAGGATGGAACTTCGGGCCCAATGATGAGGATGCAAAGACCGTTGGCTGGATGGTAAAAGAGGTCTGCCACGCCTGGGGTGGAAAGGCTTCCTTCAGTATCGATAAAGGTGTTCACCCTCATGAAGCAAAGTTCCTCAAACTTGATTGTTCAAAGGCAAAGCTCAAGTTGGGGTGGCAACCGAGATGGAATGTTAAAAAGGCGATAGAAATGGTGATAGAGTGGACCAGGGCCTATGAAAAGAATGATGATATGAGACAGATCTGTTTACAGCAGATTGAGGCCTATGAAAAAGAAAAAGTAGAGGTATGAAGTGGATAATCCGGCAAGTGTAGAAAAAAATCTGAGAAAAGAGGCCATAGCGGCTGCCGTAAAATATTATGAAGCCATTCATAAAGATAAAAAAGTATTTGAAGCCGGTGATAGAATTGCCTATGCCGGGCGTATATTTGATGAAAGAGAGATAACAAATCTTATCGATTCATCGCTTGATTTCTGGCTTACGACAGGAAGGTATGCTGAACAGTTTGAAAAAGAATTGGCCCAATTTCTGGGAGTGAGGCACTGCTCTCTTACCAATTCAGGCTCTTCTGCCAACCTTCTTGCCTTTATGGCCCTCACCTCTTCCAAACTGGGTAAAAAAAGGATTAAAAAAGGGGATGAGGTCATTACCGTGGCGGCAGGATTCCCTACGACGGTGGCCCCTATTATTCAGTTCGGCGCTATTCCCGTCTTTATTGACGTTACCATCCCTTCATATAATGCAGACTGTTCTCAACTGGAGAAGGCCCTTTCAGACAAAACAAAGGCCCTTATGATTGCCCATACACTTGGTAATCCTTTTGACCTGCAACATGTAAAGGATTTCTGTGATGAACATGGACTTTGGCTCATAGAAGACAATTGTGATGCTCTCGGATCAAGGTACAAGTATAAGGGGGAGTGGAAATATACGGGAACAATCGGCCATATAGGCACTTCGAGTTTTTATCCGCCTCATCATATGACCATGGGTGAAGGGGGCGCTGTCTATACAAATGATATGCTGCTCAAACGCATCATAGAGTCCTTCAGGGACTGGGGACGAGATTGCTGGTGCCCTTCGGGGAAGGACAACACATGCAATAACCGGTTCGGCCAGCAGTTTGGAGAGCTTCCCTTCGGCTATGATCATAAGTATGTTTACTCTCACTTCGGTTATAATCTGAAAGTTACCGATATGCAGGCTGCCATAGGTTGCGCACAGCTTGAAAAACTGCCGGACTTTGTGAGCGCCAGGAAAGAGAACTGGCAGAAGCTCAGGAATGGCCTTGAGTCACTTTCAGAGCACTTGATTTTGCCTGAAGCTACGGAAAATTCTGATCCTAGCTGGTTCGGTTTTCTCATTACCGTGAAAGATGATTCCCCATATTCAAGAGACGACATCCTGTCTCACCTGGAAGCCAAAGGGATTCAGACGCGAATGTTATTTGCAGGGAATATTCTGAAGCACCCCTGTTTCGATGAAATGAGAAATACAGATGAAGGTTTCAGGGTGACAGGTGATCTTGAATCAACAGAGAGGATTGTAAATGATACTTTCTGGATAGGTGTTTATCCGGGACTGACGGAAGAGATGATATCTTACATTATTTCCGTCTTTAATAATTATTTTGGAAACCGGTTGCCTTGAGAGCGAGTTGATTTATGAAAATCAATGAGACAGAATTACCGGGCTGTTACGAACTGGTCCCTCATATTTTCAAGGATGAAAGAGGTCTTTTTGTAAAGACCTTTCATGAAGAACAATTTAGGGAGAAGGGGCTTGTAACGCACTTTGGTGAAGAGTATTATTCTTTTTCTCATAAGGGCGTGTTGCGGGGATTGCATTTTCAGACACCGCCCATGGATCATGCCAAAATGGTCTATTGTGTTTCCGGCGAGGTTATCGATGCCGTTGTTGACCTGAGAGTCGGGTCACCGGCTTATGGCAAGTATGCGCTTTTTGATCTTAATTCGGAAAAGTGTAATATTATTTATATCCCTTCAGGCATGGCCCATGGGTTTTATGTGACAAGTGAATCGGCGCTCCTCATGTACAAGGTAACGACGGTCTATTCCCCGGAGCATGACAGCGGTATTCACTGGCGTTCGGCAGGTATCCCCTGGGGAAATGATAATCCTCAAATATCAAAGCGTGATGGGAGCTTTCCCTCTCTGGCTGACTTTAAAAGTCCCTTCCAATACAATTAAGGACTGAGTAAATGAATAACAGCGCATATGAAAAGGTGTTGATTACCGGTGCCACGGGATTTGTCGGATCTCACCTTGCGAAAAGACTGGTCAGTGATGGAAAGGATGTTCATCTTATCGTGAGACCAGGTTCAGATCTGAGTCCCTTAAACAGTATTTCAGAGAAAATTACCTTGCACTGCCATGACGGATCGACGGAGGGGATGTTTTCAGTTGTTGAAAAGGCAGAGCCTCATATTGTCTTTCATCTTGCCTCCCTTTTTCTTGCACAGCATGAATCCAAAGATGTTGCGCCCATGATAGAGAGTAATATTCTTTTTGCCACGCAGCTTGCGGAGGCCATGACAAAGTTCGGTGTAAATTCCCTGATCAATACAGGAACCGCCTGGCAGCACTATAATAATGAGGACTACAATCCCGTTTGCCTCTATGCAGCAACAAAAGAGGCTTATGAAGACATTCTCAGGTACTATACGGAAACAACGGGTCTTAAGGTCATTACCTTGAAACTTTATGATACTTATGGTCCCGGGGACATGCGTCCCAAACTCTTCTCCTTACTAAACAGGGTGGCCAGGGAAAAAGAAACAATGGCAATGTCACCGGGTGAGCAACTGATAGACATTCTCTATATTGATGATGTTATTAATGCCTTTATCATTGCTGCCCATAGGGTGATGGACGCTGGCAGCGGTTCTATGGAAAGCTTTGCCCTGTCATCAGGAAATCCTCTGAAACTAAAGGAACTCATTCTTCTCTATGGTGAAGTTTTCGGTGAGGAATTAACGATTGAATGGGGGCAGAGGGAATATCGACAAAGAGAGGTTATGGTTCCATGGAACAGGGGAGAGGTTTTGCCGGGCTGGAAGCCTGAAATTGCTCTAAGGGAGGGGATTAAAAAAATAATACAAGAAGAGTAAACTAATAAGCCCCATTTTTTATTTCATTAAGCTTCCCTTCTAAAACCGCGACAACCTTATCCGCTCCCAAATTGCTGAGATGCCCGTCAGAGTAAGAACTCAACGCTTTGGTAATATAATGGTAATCTTTTTCGTTCATATCCCAGACAAGGTCTTTGTCTGAAAATAGTTTATCCATTTTCTTTTTGTAATAGGCCCATGCCCCGCTTTTCCTGTATTCTTCATAGAATTCATGGTACATGGGGAAGTAAAAGGCAAATAGCTTAACTTTTTTCCTGTGCAAAAAATTAATGAGCTCCTGAAAATCCGAATAAGCATTTTTGTCGATATGAATTTCTCTTTTCGGATCGGCTCTGCGGGTCTTGACTATGTCGGCAAAGTCGATGCCTTTTTTCAATATATTAAAGTCGTTATACCCCCATTCACTGGCATGAAAGCGGTCTTTTTCAGGTTCTTTTAATGTTTTTTTCTTCTCTTTGTAGATTCTGTGAGGCAGGAAGGAAAAGAGGCTGCCCCAGTATTCCCTGGGATCGATTTGCCTCCCTTTTGTTCCTGAATCGTTTGTTATGTAGGGAGAAAGGCAGATGATTACATATTTCACGCCGCCATAATTGATGACATTCTCAATGGCATACTTGAGTTCGCTAATGTTGGCTCCATCCATGGACATATTGTATATTTTAAAGCCCTTGATTTTTCGGGTATCCAGGTTGTCAGAGAATGAAGGGCCCATAATTACGCCTTCAAAATTTTCCGGAATGTACCTGAAAGAGAGAAGGTACTTTGACGTTTTTTCCTGTCCCCATATCCTGATGTTTTTTCTCGATGCGAATAGTCCAAACTCGTTAAGATAGAGATTGGACCCTATAATGGAAAAAGAAAGGGCAGAAATAAGGAGTATGGTGCTATAAAAGAATCTTTTAGAAGTCATAATATAAAAATTCCGACTTTTGGATAGTTTGTATCGTCAGCATGGTAATAAGAACCATCATGGTGATCAAAAGGGAGGCGCTGAAACTGAATCTGAAGTTGAATAATTTATGCCTGTAGGGCTCAATCTCACCCTTGTATATTTCGTAGGCCGGCCTGAAGTTGTACATAAATTGCTGAGTGTTGGGTAAATAGAGAACGATGAGCGTCAGTGCTATAAGGATGTGAAGCTCAATGCCGCCAAAAAAATCAAAGCGCGCCGGTTTTTGTACAATAATTCCCCATTGAGATAATATATTACCGGCTCCGTTTAAGTTGTTAAGCAACTCAATATAAGAGGTCGGCAATGCAATACCGTTAAGTCCGGACATGGCATAAAGCATGTTATATGCCCCGTCGAATGTTTCTGCCCTGAAAAAAACCCATCCCACAATGACGGCGGCAAAGGTAATCATTTGAGAAGTAAAATTACCCCACCCGGTGAAAGAGCTCAGGTCATGGCCTAACATTCTGCGTATGGCGTGGAAACCGTGATTGATAATGAGATAGAAGCCGTGTAAAGCGCCCCAGACCACAAAAGTCCAGCTTGCGCCATGCCAGAGGCCTCCTATTAGCATGGTAATGAACAGGTTTATATATCGTCTGAACTTGCCTTTCCTGTTGCCTCCAAGGGGGATGTAGAGGTAGTCCCGGAGAAAGCGCGACAATGTAATATGCCAGCGGTGCCAGAATTCAATAATATTATGGGCCTTGTAGGGTGAGTGAAAGTTGAGTGGCAGTCTGATGCCGAACATTCTTGCCAGGCCGATGGCCATGTCGGAGTATCCTGAAAAGTCAAAGTAAAGCTGGAAGGTATAGGCCATGGCGCCTCCCCATGCTTCAGTCATGGTGAGGATGCTGTTGTTTTCGGCCATGGCGAAGACTGATGAGGCATGCATGGCGATTCCGTCAGCAATGACGACTTTTTTAAAGAGACCGATGAAGAAGATAGTCATTCCCACCGATATATTTTCATAATCGAATTTATAAATCTCTTTCTTGGCGAATTGAGGCAGCATTTCCTGGTGATGAACGATGGGACCTGCAATGAGTTGGGGAAAAAAAGTAACAAAGAGGCAGTAATGAGAAAAACTGTACTCTTTGGTAATTCCCCGATAGGCATCGATGAGGAAGGTGATCTGCTGGAACGTAAAGAAGGAGATAGCAAGGGGAAGGATGATTTTGTCCAGCTGAAAGTCCGTTCCCGTAACATAGTTGACGTTGTCTATAAAGAAATTGGCATATTTATAATAAGCAAGGAGCGACAGGTTTGCCGAAATGCCGAAAATAAGGAATGATTTCTTTTGTACTGCATGTTTTAAAAAAGAGAGGTTATCACTGTTTGATAGAGTCCTGCCTACAGAATAATTGAAAAGGATGGAAGCAATGATAAGCAGCAGATAGGCAGGGTTCCACCAGCCATAAAAGAAGAGAGATGCCAGCACAAGCCATATAATTGAGAACTCCTGAGAACCTTTGCGGCCCAAGAAGTAGAAAAAGGCCAGAGTGACAGGCAGAAAAAATAAAATGAATTCGAAGGAATTAAAAAGCATGTTTTTTCTTTTTGCCGGTTTTGATAAATGCAGGTTTACGTTCCGGCATTTGTCATAATGTCTAATAAAAATTTATTGACAAAACAGCGCATAAAGATAGCAGATTTATATAAGAAATTAAATGATAAAGTAGACTTGCCGGCCTCTGTCTTAGTCATTGATTTAGCATTGAAAAGCAATAGGCAATATTTTAAATGGTTTTTTAATCGTTAAAAAAAACTGGTGATTTGCTCTCAATTGTATTAAAGTCTAGCCTTTAATTTATTACTTGTGGCGGTAGAAATCTGATGAAGAAAATTAATAAAAAACAAAAAATAGCGGAACTTGTAAAAAAGCATGTCAAGCCGGGAAGCAGGGTTCTTGAGGTTAGCTGCGGTCATGGCAAGATTCTTGAGGAGCTTGATGAAGCCGGTTATATGGTTAAAGGAACGAACTACTCCAAATACCCTGATGCCTGCAAATCAGTTGATATCGATTTTGGTATTGATATTAATGCAGGCCTTCCCTATGAGGATGATGTCTTTGACTGTGTCATTCTTTGTGATGTGATTGAGCATTTTCCGAACCATATTGCTACCATTCAGGAAATATCAAGAGTTCTGAAAAAGGGTGGTTATTCGGTAATTCTTACGCCCAACACCATGAAAATCGCTTCCAGGCTCCATTTTCTTTTTACCGGTTTTTTCAAGTTGAAGCGGGCCTTTATCGGCTTTGATGTGCCGGCCGATAAAGCTTTTGTTTTTCATAATAACCCTCCTCATCTCCCCGTATTTCTTTACCATCTCCATTCTCACTACCTGGAGTCGGTCAATGTGTATGGCGTTAATTATAAATTCAAATCATTTCTTTTCTGGCTCCTTTTGGCTCCACTTATTATTCCCTTTACTTACAGCAAGACCAGCTTCATGGAGAGGAATATGAAAAATGCCGGTGGAGGGGAATTGCTCTTTAGCAGGCTCACTTCCTTTGAAACGTTGAATGCTGAATACTGGATTGCCATAAATCAGAAAGTCGATCCGTCATTAACTGAACCTGTCCTCAAATCAAAGCTCCCGTCGTGGGCTGAAAAAAGTGTTTAATCCCATTGAGCAGCATGGCTAATCAGAAAAGCAGGGTTTCCGTAATTATTCCGACCTACAACCGCGCCCATTTTATTGCAGAGTGCCTGGAGAGTGTGCTTAACCAGACCTGCGGGGACTATGAGGTGATTCTTATTGATGACGGTTCCACCGATGACACGGAAGCGGTGATTAAACCTTACCTCGATCGTATCCGCTATATTAAACAGGAAAACCAGGGGAATGCAGGGGCCAGGAACAGCGGAGTTGAACTGGCAAAGGGTGAAATCCTTGCTTTTAACGATTCTGATGATCTCTGGCTTCCTGATAAACTGGAAAAGCAGATCAACTATCTCGATGAGCACCCTCAAGTTGATATGGTCTGCGGGAACGGCCTTTTCTTCGGCAGTCATAAACTGGAAGGAAAGCCCGTTATTCCTTTCAAGCGTGCCGTGCCGCTTGAAAGGGATGGTGTCAGTCTCGCTTCCATATTCATGAAGAGCAGCTTAAGGACACCAACCATGGTGGTGCGGCGTAAGGTCTTTCATAAAGTGGGTGGTTTTGATCCTGATTTCAAGGTTTGTGTCGATCTCGATTTCGCTTTTCGGGTACTTATGCACTTTAATGTGGCTTTTATGAATGAACCACTCTTTAAACTCAGAAAACACGATGGTCATGTTGGCGGTGACAGTGAGAGAAGAACCCTGTATAACATCAGGGCCATTGAGAAGCTTTTGAGGGATTATGCTGAAGCGAAAGATCTGATTGGCGAGGAAAATATTAAACGTCGCATATCTTATCGTTACTGCAGGTTGGGGAGTATCTATGGCAGGAAGGGGAGAAAAAAGGATGCCCTCGATGCTTTCAAAAAGGCCCTCGCCTATCGTCCTTTCTACCCCTCCTGTATGATAAAATACTTACGCTTTAAGTTCTCCTAAAGCCGTTTTGCCCCGACTTTCCTGTCTTTAACGGCAGAAGCCGCCAGCACAAGCCGGGCCAGTGCCTTCCATCCCCCGTTATTACAATATTCCCTGATGAAGGTGATACGGTCGGTGTTGGTCATGATTCTGCCTATAGTCCTGTTTACCTGCATCAGGTTTTCAATGAGACACCTTTGGGGGAGTTGACTGAAACTCTGAACACCTTCCAGATCGAGGAGAAAAAAGCGCGGTTTACCCTCTTCATTTCTAACGAGGATGTTGTAGTCCTTGAGATCGTTGTGATAGATACCCTCTTTGTGAAGGTCCCTGAAAAGACGGGCAAGGGACCTGATAAAATGCCGCTTTTCCTCGACGGCACCCTTTCCCTTAATAAATCGCTTCTCATAGTATTCAACGGATATTTCACTTTCACTGATTTCCCTGGTGACGTAAAAACATTTGCCCGGCAGGCCTAAACTGCGGCAGTCGATGGCGGCGACAGGCTCAGCCGTATTGATTCCCCTGCTGCTCAGCAGGTGTGCCCCCTTCCATGAGCGCATTGCTTTTGAGCCGAATGCCAGCGCTTCCAGGGTATTCCAGAGTGAGTAGGGATTGTATCGCTTGATGAAGAGCGGCTCACCGTTCCATATGATACGGCAGACCTTTACCCTTTTCTGGTTCTTGATTATTTCGCACTCCCCGACATCGCATAAACGGTCTATATCCTCATTGAAAAGAGATCTGAAACCCTCTGCCGCCCATCCGCGCTTTGAGCCTGCTTTAATGAATTCAGCCATGGCGTTTCTCTTTGATGATCTTGTTGCAGAGCTTTTCTATGGCTCTGGCATTTGCTTCCAGCGTGTAGGCCTTTGAAATCTCTCTTGCCTCTCCTGAAAGTCTTTCCCGCAATGTTTTGTCGGTCAGTTTACTGATGATTTTTGCAAGGCCCTGCACATTGTGCGGATCATTGAGGACAAGGCTTTTCATCTCTCCCTCCATAACCTCGGATGCGCCTGATAAAGAGGTCGTAACGGCAGGAAGGCCGCTTGCCATGGCCTCGAGAACGACATTGCCGAAGGCTTCCTGCAGCGATGGGATGACGAAGATATCGGCTGCCCCATAGAACTTTTCAGCCTCTTTCTGAACACCGGCAAAGACGGTTTTATCTTCTATGCCGAGAGAACGGGCTTTCGCTGCATAGGATTGGGGGCGCTTGTCTCCACCGACGACGAGGCAGTAAGTATTTTTATGATTTACCTGAGGCAGGGCTTCAAGGAGTGTGGTGAGGTTTTTTCGCTTATAGCCGCTGCCGAGAAAAAGGATGACAAAAGCATCCTGAGGGATGGAAAACTTCTCTCTTATTTCATAGCGATACTTTTCTCTCTTTTCGGGGGAGAAAAGCTTTGTATCGATACCGTCATAAATGACTTCAATTCTGTCTTCAGGAACACTGTAGACACTCATGATTTCATGCTTTACTACTTCCGAAATAGCCAGCACTTTTTTGCAGCCTCTTTGAAACTGCTTTTTTTCGACAGCAATGAGGGCATTATGGTAAGGGCTTATACTTCGCAACAATCTTTTAAATCCGCCTTCAGCGCTTTTCATTTTTTCCACAAAAAGTTTATGCGTGCCGCCGCCGCAGCGAACAAGGTCCTGTTTCAGTACCCGTGTAAAACCGATGACCATGTCGTGGCCTCCATGGTATGCCATTTTAGGGCCTATCCATGCCAGGCCAAGCATCTGCATAAGGCGGCCCAAAGGGGGAGCGGGTACCTTTTTTATGGTAATGCCGGGCGCAGGACTTGTTCTAACCTGCTGACAGTAGACGGTTATGTCGTGTCCGAAGCTCGCCAGGAGTTCAGTCAGGTGGTAGAGATCGATTTCCGTGCCACCCACCCTGTCATAGCGTCTTGCGATAAATGCGATGTTCATGGGATTCATTATCTTGAACAGGTTTCTAAAATTTTACTCCAACACAGGTGAAGACAGATAAGTCATGATTTTCACCGATGGATCTCTTGTTTTATCTTTAACATGGCTTTGGATAAATTATACCGAATCAGTGAAAATCAGTGTCGGCATATCTCATAAATTTTACTCCTTCCATGCCATAACAGCCCTGAAAGTGGTAAACTTTCTTTTTTCTGCGCTAATGCCCCGGTGGCGCATTACCCGCTCCGATGTTATTTCGCCTATCTTTCTTAACAGTTTTTTTCTGACTGATTCAAGATCGCGGTTTTCTTCCAGGTAGGCATCGAAGAACCTTACCCTGTCTGACGCTGTAACCCTGGGAACGATGACCCTGTTAAACTGAACAAGGTTTTTTATGCGTTCATTGTGAGGGAGCTTGTTCACTTTCCTCGTTCTTTCATTGTCGAGCAGGCAGAGTTTAATATTATCATTTTTTCCCATGGCAAAAATGTTTCCGGGGATAAGGTCCCCATGAATGATTCCTTCCCTGTGAAGTCTCCCTATTTCATGGCCGACGCGCCTTATGACACTTCGTTTTATTTTGAAGTCTCTCACGGGCAGGAGCAACTCGAGAAGGGATATGCCCTCAATGGGAAGAGTAATCATAAATGAATCGGACAGCAGGCCGAGTGAGCGCCTTTCACCCATTGCAATTATCCGAGGGACGCTGAAATCTCTTTTTTCGAGCATTTCTCCCGCCTTTAATGACCTCAGGGCACGTGATCCTCTTAGTGAGTCCTTCAGTCTGACGGGGAAGCTCTCGGGACGGAAGCGTTTAATAAAATAAGCATTCCCCTCAAAATTCTCGATCTTCCAGACGATGGAGTAGCGTGAGGTATGGAAAGGGGAGGGGAGTTTATTTTCATCTTCCTGATTTTCAAGAAACCAGTCGACTATTTTCCCGTGGTCTTTATCTGTGAAAAGTTTATAGCCATTTCTATGTAATTGAGTTAATGCCATATGGGTCAGCCATTATATCAGCTTGATTTTAAATGTTCTATGCCTTATTTCTGTTCGGGCGCAACGACAGCGCTTTGCCCGAAAGATGAAAGTGTGTTAACTTTGATAGCGCTTGCAGATAAAGTTAAGAGATGCTTCCTATTACTGGAATCGATGACAGATAAAAAATTCCCTATATCACTATTCCTGTTCATGACTATTCTTTTTGTCACTTTTTCCGTTTCAGGTGCAGGTGAAATCTCCGCCGGCGCAGAAAATGAGATTGTAAAGGATGAAGAAAATAATCGTCATAGTCCTGTTTTGAGCGCCTATATTTCCCATTCGGCTGAAATTCTGACAGCGCCTGCAAGATGGAAGGAAAAAGATTGGTTTGAGGGAGCCCTTTTTTTAACGGCAACGGCAGGCCTTTATAGTCAGGATGAAAAGATAAGGCGCTGGACGCAGGATAACAAAAATGACAGGGCCCATGGAATTCTCGAATTTGCAAAGGATTTCGGTGATGGGAGGTATCTCCTGCCACCCCTCGGCCTCCTCTGGCTCTACGGAAAGGGATGGGATGACGGAAGCGCAAGAGAAACGGCTTCCCTTGCTCTGGAGAGTTTTCTTATTTCAGGTGTCTTTACGCAGGTCCTTAAAGGGGGAATGCGACGGCACCGGCCCTATATGGAAGACGGACGCGACCATTGGGATGGTCCCGGTTCGGACTTTAGCGGATCCACCCTTTCTTTTCCCTCGGGTCATTCACAGACGGCTTTTTCCATTGCCACAGTCATTGCAAAGCAGTACAGGCATGTTTCCATCATTCCGCCTCTAGCCTACGGCATGGCGAGCCTGGTTGGCATGCAGCGGGTTTACGACGATAAACACTGGGCTTCCGATGTGTTTGTCGGTTCATCAATCGGTTATTTTACGGCAAAAAAGGTGATGGCCCTAAAGAAGGACGAGAAGAGGAGCGCTTATCTTCTCATGCCTCACTTTGATGGAGAAAAAGCAGGCATTACTTTCCTGGCATTCTTTTAAACCGGGAAAGGGCAGTTGGCCATGATTATGGAGGTAAGCTCCTGCTGCCAGGGCGCTTTCAAAAAATCCCGGCTTTGCCCCTGGCTTAAGCGGGCATTTTCAGGTTTAACGGGCAGCTTTAGCTGTTAACCTTCAGTACGTAAGGTCTATGAAATTTTCTCCCTCCCGCCTTGACTGTAATGGAGTAGATTCCTTTTTGGGGAACAGGGATTTCTGCGTGGTAGAGGTGGCCCTTATCGGGAAGGTCGGCACAGGATTTTACCTTTATTTCCTTTTTTCCCGTCAACTCTGACTGGATAGCGATTTTGTCGTATTTTTCCCCCGACATGATCCAGATATTGAAGTTTTCACCTGCATTTCTTTGCTGTATTGTCCCTGCCCCGGGGAGTATAGCTATTCTGTGGTCAAGTTCTTCAGAAGCAATAGGGCAGCGTCCACTTATGGCGGAAAGTTCTTTTACAAAGTTTGCTGATTTTCCAATTTCATTATCAACTGAAAGGCTGTTTAAAAATTCCATAGTAAAGGGCATGCGCCAACTCCAGTTATGGTCGCCGAATGTACCGGGAAAGTTGATGCGGTGTTCTTCACTAAAGCCGACAATATCCTGAAAGGGGAGAATGACAAACTGTGCCCTCGAATGATAGAGTCTTTGCAGAACATGCTCTTTTACCTCACCAAAGGCGGGTTCCTTACTGAGGCAGAGGTAATCGATGAGGGCCTCTTTTTCTTCGTGGCGCATATTTTCCCACCAGTGCGCCAGGGTAGGCGTGTCGTGAGTTCCCGTTGTGGCGAGAAAATCCTGGTCATACTCTTCGGGGAAACGATAGCCCGACGCCAGACCCGATGATTCACCTTCACCCCAGCCGAAGATGAACGTTTTATATCCGGCAATGCCCAGTTTTTTTCTCAGGTGATGGACTTCAGGCGTTATGGAACCAAGGTCCTCGGCAAGAGGAATGGCCAGTTTTTCGTAAAGTGACGTTTTTAAAAGCCGCTGAAGGAGTTTTTCTCCCGGTCCTTTAACCCAGTAGCCCTCCTTGGCGCTCCTGTTATTGGGGACAAACCAGTAGGATTCAAAGCCCCTGAAATGATCGAGACGGTAGAGATCGAAGTAGGCGCATTCACGTTCCACCCTTTTTCTCCACCAGCCATAGTCATCGATGGCCATTTTTTCCCAATTATAAAGGGGGTTGCCCCATGATTGACCGTCCCAGTTAAACATGTCCGGCGGTGCGCCGGCCGTTCCTTCCAGGTTGCCATGAACATCCATTTGGAAGAGATCGCGCCTGGCCCATACTTCGGCGCTGTCTATGCCCGGGTAAAAGGCCACGTCTCCCATGAGGTAGACACCTTTTTTGTGGGCATAACTTCGCATTTCATTCCATTGGATTGAAAAAATCCATTGAAGCCACTGGTAAAAAAGGCCTTGTTCGTGACGCTCCCTGTCGATTTCATCGAGGGCATTTCTGTCCCTGTCTCTGTATTCTTCAGGCCACTGCCGCCAGTCAACTTGTCCCAGCTTTTCTTTGAGGAGGCAAAAGAGAGCATAGTCTGTAATCCAGCTCTTTTCACTTTCCATGTAAACAAGAAATTCATCTGACTTTTCCGTACAGTGGGTCCAGTCGTTTTTGATAAAATCTTCAAATACTTCAGAAAGAATGGACAGTTTGACCGTTCTTACTTCATCATAGTCGACACGTTCGTTATTCTTAAGCCGTAAAATGATGCCGTCATCAGTCAGCTGTTTAATGAGTTTATTTGCTCTTTCGTATTGATCGAGGTTCTCAATGCTGTCGATGGAGATGTAGAGAGGATTTGCCGCAAAGGTGCTGATTGCCGCATAGGGGCTTGCGTCGCCGGGGCTTGTGTCATTGATGGGAAGGATCTGGATTATTCGCTGATTATTTTCAGCAGCCCAGTCAATGAGTGGATAGAGATCGGCAATGTCACCGATGCCGAGACTATTTTCCGTCCTCAGGGAAAAGAGGGGAAGAAGAAAACCGGCGCTTTTAGTTGCCCAAAGGTCGTTAAAAATGACACCCTTATTGTTCGCGTTCATAGGCGAAGCTCCATAAAAAATTAACCTCTGTAGGGAGAGACTTTAATGTTAACATTGACGGCATTACATATATCATCGAGAGGGTCCCGCCACTTGTGGTATTTCAGATCGGGAGGTGCAACGACGATGGCCGTCATGGTAAAGAGTATGGTTCCACTCATGGGAGCAGGCGCCGTATTTGTATCCATTGATTCTATATTGATACCATTATTTGCCAGGTTATGAGTAATGGAATTTATGATCCCTTCGTGATCTGCTCCGCTGACCTCGACCAGGTAGGGAAGCCACCCTGTATATTTGGTTTTTGCTTCCCCTTCGGTTTCCCGCAGAAAAATCTGAAATCCATCCTTGTTGAACCTCTCAAGAGAAGCGCTGAGGCTTTCCCTGTTTTCGGCAGATATCGATATAAAAAGGAGCATGGCAAAGTCACCGCCGAGCCTTGCCATGCGGCTCTCTTCGATGTTGCCTCCCAGTTCCAGAATTTTCTTTGTCACCCTGTCTACTATCCCGACATGATCAGGGCCGGCCAGGGTAGCAACGATGTGTTTATTCATGGATATCTCCCCGGAATTTTCATTTTTTGTTGTTTATGCATTCTTTTACCAGAGGTGAGGAAAAATTAGTTAAGTATATATCATAAAAATGTTGAGGAAAGAAGCTCATAATGAGGTATGGAAATATTATTTGAAAAAAACCGGTCATGAATAGATGAAGAGAATAAGTTATGATTCACACGGACAAGAAGCATGCAGAAATATATTTGGTTAGTAAGTGTTTACTTCATTGACATGGGACAGGAAAATAACTATAATGGCGACTTTAAAAATTACCAATTGCAAGGAGATAATTAGATGGCGACAGAACTGAAACTTTCGGCCTCCGGCTTTGATGAAAGAAAAGAAGAAATTGTAGAGGCTGTGAAAGGTCTTGAAAAGGATGACAAATTGACCTTGTCCTGTGGAGATGATTTTTTTGGCGTAATTTCTGCTGTTCAAAGGGAACTTAAAAATGAGTTTATCTGGGCGCCGCTTGTTAACGGACCCCGGATGTGGAAAGGTGAAATCAGGAGGTTTGCGCCTGAAGATGTGATTCACGGCAGCATTGTCGCTTATATGACCTTTGACCACAAAAGATGCGATGAACTCTATGCCGATGCGGAAGCTGCCTGGAATGACGGTGATGAAGCGAAGGCTATGGAGCTTTTAAGGGCCTTTGATCTCGGAATGAAGAGACATCTCGGTGAAGAGGAAAATGTGCTTTTTCCCCTCTTTACCGAAGCAACGGGCATGGTTGGCGGACCTGTCCAGGTAATGACTATGGAGCATGAGCAGATGAGGGGCGTGCTTAGCCAGATGCAGGAAGCCCTTGATGCAAATGATCTTGAAACAGCAATTGCAAACGGCGATACCATGGTCATCCTCATGCAGCAGCATAATGTCAAGGAAGAGGGCATCCTCTACCCCATGATCGAGCAGCATGCCCCGGGTGATTCAGAAGAGACCATCCGCACACTGCAAACCTATCTGCCCTGAATCGTGGCGCATGTCCGACATCATTAATTCAAGAAAAATCATAACTGTCGATTGCAGGGAACTCGAGCCTCCGGAACCTATGATAAAGGTACTGGAGGCTGTTCACCACATGGGAGATGACGAAGCAGTCATGATGGTGCACAGGAAAAGGCCGAGGCTGCTCTTTCCCCGGCTCGATGAACTTGGATTAAAGCATGAAATCAGGGAAGAGCGTGAAAATCGGATCAAAATACTTATCTGGAGAGAAAACTAGATGTATGCCGGTGTAAGCCTCGATCAGGCGCCGCCTGAGGACATTCCCGTCAGGTTTTTTCTCTCTGCTCCCGCTTACGGCATCATAGCGGGCCTGCTTATAGCTATCAGGGGAGAAGATCTTTTTCTCAGTATCTGGGGCTCGGAAACGATTGCCCTTACCCATCTTTTTACGCTCGGCTGGCTTGCCATGATTATGATGGGGGCTTTTTACCAGATGGTGCCTGTCCTTGTCGGAGGGACGGTTCCCTTTATCAGGGCTTCAAGAGTGGTGCACAGCCTCTTTTCTCTCGGCGTTGTCCTCATTGTGTCAGGAATGTACCTTGCCAAAGAGCCCTTCATTATTGCCGGAGCAGCAGCGCTTGCTCCGTCGCTTCTTTTTTTTATTGTTCAAATCTCCATTGCCCTGCTCAAGGTGAAGGCCGACAGACCGACGGTTGTTGCCATGCGCATTTCCGTCACTTCTTTCCTCATAACCATTCTGCTGGGCATCTATTTTGCCGGTACCCATGCCTTTTTATGGGAAATGTCAGATAACCGGATGGGATTGACGGGGACACACATGGTGACGGGACTCTTCGGTTGGGTTGGCGGGCTTATAATGGGCGTCGGTTTTCACGTTATTCCCATGTTTTATATGACGCCTGAATTTCCAAAAAAGAAGGCCTCTCTTATTCTCCGGCTCTACGGGACCTCCCTCCTTCTGCTTCCTTTGGCGCTGCTTACGAACCTTGGCTCTCTTTTTTATCTTGGTGCAGCCATTCCGGGATTAGCGGCACTTACCCTTTTCGGAGTGGAAACTTTTGCGCTTATGGGGAAAAGAAGAAGAAAAATAAAGGATACGACACTCAAGGCCTGGCAAAGAGGGCTTATCATTCTTCCTCCGGCCCTTATCGCCCTCATTGTGACGCTCTTTGTTGATACTGAAATTCCGCGTTTCCTCTTTGGTCATCTATTTATCGTCGGCTTTGGCCTGACTGTTACAACAGGCATGCTTTACAAAATCCTTCCTTTCCTTGTCTGGTTTCACCGCTTCAGCTTCCTCATCGGTAAAGTCAAGGTGCCGCTTATGAAAGATATCTGTTCCGATAAGAAAGCCGACAGACAACTGCTCCTATTTCTTACCTCCGTAGTGATACTATTTTTCGGCATTGCCTCCAATTTCGACATTATCATCAGGGCAGGTGGCCTTGTCTTTTTCCTGTCTTCAGCCATGCTGCTTCTTATCCTCGTCAAAATGATCCGGATGAAAGCCCCTGAAGTGCCTCAGGAAAAGGCGCAGGGTATGTCTCTTTAAGGGTTTTCTTCCGACGCAGATTTTCACATTTTGTTTATGATTATTTTCGGGAGAAGCTGCCCCGGAAAAGCTGCCCCGGAGAAGCTACCGCAGTGACGAAGTTGTCATTTCAATGCCAGGCGAATTTTGACGCATCGCTTTGTCTTCGGCAATCCGGATAGTTATGTTTTCCCCCCTTTGTCATTTAAAGTAGCCTGTCCTCTTTTTATAGCCTGATAAGGGTATTCTCTGCAAGTTCCATTGCCTTTTCTTTAAGTTTAAGGGCAAAGGGATCCTCATTTTTAAGGGCCTTTTCCATATGATCCAGAATATCGTAATAAAGGTCCCAGGCTTCTTTCTCCCTCTCAAATATTTTCTTTAGACCGCCCTCTGCCGTCACTTTTTCAATGGCTGATTTGAGTTTTTTTGCGCCTGTATTGATGAGTTCAAGCCCTTTATAGCGTTCTTCCTCATTTTCATGGGCAAGGAAAGCGCCTGCCTTAAGGGCCAGGCGAAGAAAGGCGATATTTAAGGGAATAGGGCTGACAAAGCTCCCTGTAAAAGGGTTGATGACCTTTTTAATCTCTTCCGTACTCCATGGAAGGGCTCCGGCATAATATGAAAAGATAATGATTCGCTCGTAGTCTCCCACGAGTTTGCCTATTGCAGCGGCCTTGATGGCTTCCCCGGCGAAGGCCTCCTTGTCGTGGCGCATAATAAAACCATCTTTATGAACATACCTGAGCGCCGGTTCTCCCCCGTCGTGGAAGAGTCGTGAGAGGATATAGGCCTGGTCTTCAGCCCTTCCTACAAAGGTGGGAGTAAAAGGGCGATGCTTCCTTAATGAATCTATAAGGATACCGTTTGTTCCGCCCGTAACGTGGATCCTGTGAATGCAGGACTTCCTGCCGTCTATCTCATCGTCATAGCGGGTCATCATTTCGGCAACCGTTGAGAGCGCTTGTGGAACCCTGCTGCAAAAGAGCCTGTCCTCCCCTGTAAAAGGGGCCGGGGGAGGGGTAACGTCGGGTGTGAAGAGCGACTTTGCGATGTCTTTTTCATTAACCAGCGCCCCTGCAATCATCCCGAGAGAAAGGGCGTTGCCATCGCAGTCGGTCCCCCCGGCTCCCCAGAGGGGCGACATAAGGTGCTCAAAAGCGGACTCTCCGCTTTCATTAAGGAGGGCTTCATGGGGAAAGACCTGATCGAGATCGATTTTAAAGGTTGCCTTTACATGCGGGGCGATAAAAACCTGCCAGAAGGCGGTAATGGCCTTAAGGAAACTGTAATGCCTGCCGTACATGCCGTCAACACCGATAATCTCTTTTAGCAAAAGGGCGCTATCTTCCTTTTCAGGCAGATATCTTTCTGCTGCTGGAATCAGTACCTGGTGGAGCAGTTTTGATGTGTCGGCCTCGGTAAAGAGGTAGACATTGAGGCCCGGCAGTTTATGGACCTTATTAAGTTCCCCTTCAATGTAATCTTTTGCCAGCCCCTGCAAGCCTTCGTGAGTGACAGAGACTGAAAGGAGGCATGTCAACTCTGACGCTTCGTTCACATTCCCTCTTTTTTTTTCATGTTGCAGGGTCTCTGAAAGATGTCTGAGCCCATAAATAATTTCATTTTTCTCAGGCTCTACTCCAATCTGAACAGGATGATCATACCAGAAGAGCTGATCTTCTCCGCTAACCTCATGGAGCGCTTTTTTCAGATTCTCCTCAAGATGAAGAGAGCCCAAATCAGTTTGTGATGAAGGGATGGTAATGAGGGCATTCGAAGTAAAAATGACTTCTGCGGCAACGTCTTTAACGGGATTTGGATTGAGAAAATCTATCTTAACTTTTCTTTTTTCTCTGAGCGAAGCCTTTTGGGCCGTTTGCCGGTCAATAATAGAAACCGCCTCTGGATGAAAGAGGGACCATAGTTTTTCCTGAAACTTTTGGCTGTCAGTCCGGTCTTCACCTTCCGGAAAATCTTTTAATAGGGATATTTCCTTATTATGGGCGAATTCCCTAAATTCAGCAGGCAGCCTTTCCAGGCCTTCTCTGTAGAAGGACGCAATATGTTTCCAGAGAGGATCGTATTCCATTTCTTTCAGGTAGGCAAGGGCCTCGCCGTAGCGGGGATGATTTTCCGCCGACAGGCAAATAAGAAAGGCCGCATTGAGGTTTCCGGGAATTGACAGGCGCCCCGATTCACCGGGATTGAACTGCTTTGAAATATTGATGCTGCAGGCGCCTTCTTTGGAATCATCTCCTATAAGAAGCGAGATGATGTTGTCATACCTTTTCCAGCCTGACTCCCCTGAAGTTGACTTTACCGCTTTATCTCCTGCTGTTTCATTTCCCATTTTCTTAATGTGCTCCCTCATGAAATTAATTGTGACCCCTCAGATCCATAAAAAGCGGTCAACGAAATAGTACCATAAAGGAGGAAGGGGCTAAACTTTTTATTGCAATTAAATTTATGTTCTCCCATGCTAAAAATTGATTCTATTCCTTGCCGCCTCGATTGATTGTATAGCAGGCAATTATCAGCCAGTCAATTTAATAAGGTGATTTATGTCGTGACAAAAGGTTTTTGTTATGTTATGTTTCCGCTTCTTTTGGTGAAGCCATAAAAAAATCGTTTTTTTAGGGTATTTTTACGCCGGCAATGGCGACATTTATTGATATGGGCGCCTGTTTTTTTATCGGCAGGGTTTGAATTTTTTTCATGATTATATGAAATTTATTCTATATAAATTGTTTTTTTTGTGCTGAAAAAAACAGGTGGAATTTTAAATAAATCAGATATTACAAGCAACGAGAGGGACAGGTCACTTGCGGCATTCTTTTTGCTTAATGAAATTTAGATGTTTTTGGGCTAATCAAAAAACACTCTGCTCAGAGCAAACCCTGGGAAACCTTGGGGCGCAGAGCAACGGGGCTAAAGAAAGGATGAGATAAATTTATTCTCTCTTCTTTCCATGTCTGCCGGGCCGCCAGAGATAATTCTTTGGCGGCTTTTTTTGTTGCCATAATATGAAAATGTGGAGGACATGAGATGATAACGACTCTTAAATTAAAAGCAAAGACGCCTCTTTTGACGCCAAACTACCCTTCCCGGGGAAAAGAAGAAAAAGCATCATCACAGAAAAAGGCTTTTTCTTTTGAGAAGTTTCTCGCCTTTATGGCCCTGTACACTATTGTTATTTTTACCTATGAAGGACTAACGGAAAAATATATTCCTCAAATAAGTATTTTAAAACTTCTGCATTCCCATGATTTGCTTCTGGGCTATTCCATCGAATATGGGCCGAGCAAGGGAATCTGGATTGATCTCGGTTGGGCCGGTTCTATCATGATGATGGTCATGATGTTTTACAGTGTAAGAAAGCGGGTGTCCATTTTTCGATCCTTCGGTTCTTTGCGTAAATGGCTTTCTTTTCATATGCTGTTGGGAATTTTAGGCCCTATTCTTATCACCTTTCATACGACGTTCAAGTTTAACGGTCTCGTTGCCACCAGTTTCTGGTGCATGATCATCACCATGATTTTCGGGATTTTGGGGCGATACATTTACGTGCAGATTCCCCGAAATATTTCCGGCGCCGAACTGGAGGTCAGTGACATTGAAGAATCAGTGCAATCTCTTAGCCTCAGCCTGGACAAAAATCTGGGACATGACAAGCTTCTCAGCCTGATGAAAATGATAGATTCGGGAGAGGAAGATATGGAAAAGCTTTCCCCGCCTTATATTCTTTTTCTCATGATGAAGATGGATATTAAAAATAAGTTTAAGCTCATTTTTCTGAAAAAAAGACTAAGATCAGACTTTCAGATGAGCGGAAAATTACAAAAGGAAGTTATCGACCAGCTAAAAAAGAGAGCAAGCCTTATTAGAAAAAAGCGGCTTCTGGCAACTTCACACAAGCTGTTGCATTATTGGCACGTATTTCATATCCCACTGGCTATCGTCATGTTTTTGATCATGTTTATCCATATCTGTGTTCACTTTCTCTTTCGTTCCGTCTGATAAGCAGAACGGACATTTACCCCGTTACAGTCGAATTTTTTTATCTTGTGGAGTGTAAATGAAGTCATTTTTCTTTATCATCCTTTTTCTTTTTATCCATACGGAGCTTCAGGCCGAAGACCTGGGATCGCTTATCAGTCCGGGCAAGCTGGCTAAATCCCATGAAAAGTACGATGCCATCAAGAGTTGTACCAAATGCCATAAACTGGGAGGGGGAGTGCCCGATCAAAAGTGCCTCAATTGCCACGAAAAGCTGGACAAGCTCATTAGAAACAAAAAAAGTATCCATGCGCGATACAGCGATCCCTGCATCCAGTGTCATGGTGACCATAAAGGACGCAACTATAAGCTGATTTCCCTTGATGAGAAAAAATTTGACCATAATCAGACGGGATATAAACTGGAAGAAAGACATGGCGAGATTGCCTGCAAAAAATGCCATAAAAAGAAAAATACTTTTCGTGGTCTAAAGGCAGACTGCCTCTCCTGTCATAAGAATTATCATAAAGGCCGCTTAAAAAAGGATTGCTTGAGCTGTCACAATTTCAGAGACTGGAAAGAGACGGAGAAATTCGATCATAACAGAGACGCTGCTTATAAACTGACGGGCTTGCATTTAAAAGTTAAATGCAAGGATTGCCACCGAAAAAACAGGTATAAGATCAAACATTTTAAACGATGCGATTCCTGCCATAAAAATCCGCATAAAAAGGAAAAAATCACAAAGAAAAAATTATGCAGAGAATGCCATGTTACCGGGGGGTGGAAGGTCGTAAAAATAAACCATTCAAAAACGAAATATCCCTTAACAGGAAAACATAAGAAAGTTGCTTGCGGGAAATGCCATAAAAAAAAGAAAATTACCGGAATTCCATTTGATACCTGCAATTCATCATATTGTCATAAAAACCCTCATGGGAAGCAGTTTAAGGGCCAAAAATGTGACGATTGTCATACCACCAGGCGGTGGAGCCCCTCTCTCTTTCGTCATGGTTCCAGTTATTATAAAGGATTTAAGCTAAAAGGCAGGCATAGAAAAACATCTTGTGAAAAGTGTCATAAAAAAGGCCGTTACAGAGGTCTGAAATATGGCAGCTGTGTCACCTCCGACTGTCACAGAGATCCCCATAGAAAGCAATTTAAAGGCCAAAAATGTACGAACTGCCATTCGGAAAAGCGGTGGAAACCTTCTCATTTTGACCATAATTCCAAAAGGTACAAAGGTTTCAAGCTGGAAGGAAAGCACCTGAAGACAAAATGCAACAGGTGCCATTTTAAAGGAAAGTACAGGAAAACTTCATCCAGGTGCTATAGCTGCCATAAGAAGGATGATATTCATAAAAAAGCATTAGGGAAGACCTGCGGTAAATGTCATAACGCTGCCGATTGGAAAAAAAGTTTTTTTGATCATAACAAACAGAGTGAATTTCCCCTTATTGGAAAGCACAAAACAGTCAAATGTAAAAAGTGCCATAAAAATAAAAGGTATCAGTCAAAAAAGAAAAAGTGCGCTCATTGCCACAAGGATATTCACAAAGGTGAATTTAAGGGTGCATGCAATGTTTGCCATACGCAGTATGACTGGCAGCCTAAAAAATATCCTCATGGCGATAAAACAGGGTTCTTTTTAAAAGGTGTTCACAGAGACCTTATTTGTATTGATTGCCATAAAACTAAGGGCTCATTTAAAAACCTGAGGAGAGAATGCAGCCGCTGCCATGAAGACCCTCATTTTAATCAATTTGGAAGGCTCAGTTGCAGTGAATGCCACGGAGAATTCACATGGGCCCCGACGGCGTTCAACCATAGCAAAACCATTTATCCCTTAATGGGAAACCACCGTTTGGCTGAATGTGATAGCTGTCATAGCAACGGTCTCTATAAAGCGACTACCCGAAGATGCATCAGTTGTCATGAAAGCCAATACATGGCTGCCCCCAATCACCTCAGTGACGGCTACAGTCAGGATTGTACCCATTGTCATTTTGTAAATTTTATCGGCTGGGGTTTCAGGCATGAACCTGTGAGCACGGGCTGCTCCTCCTGCCATATTAATTCAAGCAATCCACCCAAACCGGCAGACCATAACGCCAATAACTGGGTGACCTGTGAAGATTGCCACAAATCGACAGCGCTGTGGACCTTTACGCATTCTTCAAAGGGCGGCGGCTGTTCCTTATGCCATCTTGACTACAGCACTCCCCCCAAGCCGGAAAGCCATAGGATAAACAATCTCACCGTCTGTGAGGATTGTCATCAATCAACAGCTACCTGGGCATCGGCCCATCCTTCAGTGAGCGGGGGCTGCTCCTCCTGTCATCTTAACAGCAGCACTCCGCCTAAACCGGCCAGTCATAGCATAAACAACCTGACCACCTGTGAGGATTGTCACCAATCAACCTTAACCTGGGCAACAACTCATCAGTCCGTCAGTACGGGCTGTTCCGCCTGCCACCTTGGTTACAGCAATCCGCCCATAACGGCAAAGCATACCACCTACAACTGGGTAAGCTGTGAGAATTGTCATCAATCGACGGCACTGTGGACTTTTACTCATCCTGCGGCGGCTACAGGCTGTTCCTTATGCCATCTTGACTACAGCACTCCCCCCAAGCCGGCCAGTCATAGCATAAACAACCTGACCCTTTGTGAGGATTGCCATCAATCAACGGCTACCTGGGCATCGGCCCATCCTTCAGTGAGCGGGGGCTGCTCCTCCTGTCATCTTAACAGCAGCACTCCTCCTAAACCGGCCAGTCATAGCATAAACAACCTGACCACCTGTGAGGATTGTCACCTGTCAACCTTAACCTGGACAACAGCACATCAGTCCGTCAGTACGGGCTGTTCCGCCTGCCACCTTGGCTACAGCAACCCGCCCAGGACGGCAAAGCACACAAGCCAAAACTGGGTGACCTGTGAGGAATGCCACAAATCAACGACGCTGTGGACCTTTGCTCATCCTGCGGCCGGTACGGGCTGTTCCTCCTGCCATCTTGACTACAGCAATCCGCCCAAAACGGCAAAGCATACCAGCCATAACTGGGTGACTTGTGAGGAATGCCACAAATCGACGGCGCTGTGGACCTTTGCTCATCCTGCGGCCGGCACGGGCTGTTCCTCCTGTCATCTTGACTACAGTAATCCTCCCAGGACGGCAAAGCATACCAGCCAAAACTGGGTGACCTGTGAGGAATGCCACAAATTAACGACGCTGTGGACCTTTGCTCATCCTGCGGCCGGTACGGGCTGTTCCACCTGCCATCTTGACTACAGCAATCCGCCCAAAACGGCAAAGCATACCAGCCAAAACTGGGTGACCTGTGAGGAATGCCACAAATCGACGGCACTGTGGACCTTTACTCATCCTGCGGCCGGTACGGGCTGTTCCTCCTGTCATCTTGACTACAGTAATCCTCCCAGGACGGCAAAGCATACCACCCATAACTGGGTGACTTGTGAGGAATGCCACAAATCGACGGCACTGTGGACCTTTACTCATCCTGCAGCCGGTACGGGCTGTTCCTCCTGTCATCTTGACTACAGCAATCCTCCCAAAACGGCAAAGCATACCAGCCAAAACTGGGTGACCTGTGAAGAATGCCACAAATCGACGGCGCTGTGGACCTTTACCCATTCTTCAAATGGTACGGGGTGTTCCTTATGCCATATTGATTACAGTACTCCGCCCAGGACGGCAAAGCATACCACCCAAAACTGGGTGACCTGTGAGGAATGCCACAAATCGACGGCGCTGTGGACCTTTACCCATCCTTCAGTGAGCACGGGTTGTTCCACCTGTCATATTGACTACAGCAACCCGCCTAAATCGGCAAGCCACACAAGTAATAACTGGGTCACTTGCGAGGAATGCCACAAATCAACGGTAATTTGGAGTTTTACGCATTCTGCAAATGGCACGGGCTGTTCCTTATGCCATATTGCGTACAGCACTCCCCCCAAGCCGGCCAGTCATACCATAAACAACCTGACCGTCTGTGAAGATTGCCACCAGTCAACGACGACCTGGACGACAGCCCATCCTTCAGTGAGCACGGGCTGTTCCTCCTGTCACCTTAACTACAGCAATCCGCCCAAAACGGCAAAACACACAAGCCGTAACTGGGTGACCTGTGAGGAATGCCATCAATCGACGGCGCTCTGGACTTTTGCCCATCCTTCAGTCACTGCGGGCTGCTCTTCCTGTCACCTTGACTACAGTAATCCCCCCAGGACGGCAAAGCATACTACCTACAACTGGGTGACCTGTGAGAATTGTCACCAATCGACGGCGCTCTGGACTTTTGCCCATCCTTCAGTGAGCACGGGCTGTTCCTCCTGCCATCTTGACTACAGCAACCCGCCTAAATCGGCAAGCCACACAAGTAATAACTGGGTCACTTGCGAGGAATGCCACAAATCGACGGTAATTTGGAGTTTTACGCATTCTGCAAATGGCACGGGCTGTTCCTTATGCCATATTGCGTACAGCACTCCCCCCAAGCCGGCCAGTCATACCATAAACAACCTGACTCTTTGTGAGGATTGCCACCAGTCAACGACAACCTGGACGACAGCGCACCCGCCGGCCGGTACGGGCTGCGCCTCCTGTCACCTTAACTACAGCAATCCGCCCAGGTCGGTAAATCATACCACCTACAACTGGGTAACCTGTGAGGATTGTCATCGCTCAACGGCTTCATGGGCGTTTACCCACCCTCCAACGAGTTTCCCTTTGAATCATAACGGGACAAATCCAAATGACTGCGGGGCATGCCATCCCGGCGGCGCATTCACGAATAGCGGTGGATGTGTTGAATGCCATCAGGCAGAAGGAGCAAAAGTTCATAAAACTACTTTAAATTCCCGCTGTTTAAGCTGCCACACGACAGGAAAACCCTAGAGAACAGCTTTATGTTATTGCCAAACCATTTATATAAAGTTGTACTGGTTCAGATACTTTTGCTTTTTTTGGGAGCAAGGGATACCTTCGCCGCTGAACACCGCGGCCGCATATCTATTGAGGATTTTTATTCATCTGATTCAGGTTCGGCCAATAACCGTCATCTTCTGACGAGCCGTGTCCATATGAATTCAACAAAACTGAATAAAGCTGAAAGCCTTTCATTTCATTTAGACATGACGGCAAGAAAAACAATCAGTGGAGAAGAAAGCAGCAGCACTTTGAAAAATGAACGTATCAGCGCCCTGAATTTTGAATATACAGGGCCCTCCGATAATATCTACTTTGCCATGGGGCGACTATGGCCGAAAGAACTTTTTCTGGAACATGTCGATGGAATCAATCTCATTGTGCAGAAAAAAAAGACCGGTATCGGTCTTTTCGGCGGGGCAAAACCTGACCCTTATACGGAGGAATATAATTCCGACTACAGGGTGGCAGGCGCCTATTTATTTTATAATAAAAATAAAATAAATGCCCATTTTGCCATGGTTCAAAATAAGTTCAAAGGAGAGACGGACCGTGAATATGTCTATGGAAAGCTCTTTTGGCATCTAACGGATAAAGTGAGGTTTTATAGTACAATTATCTCGGACCGGAACCAGGAAAAGAAAAGCTTTGATCTGACCAATGTCATTGCCGAGCTTACGCTGAGGCCCGATTTCAAAAAAAGCCTCTCCCTGGGTTATAGCCGCTTCCAGGCTTTTCAACTTTTCCAATCGATGGATTTTGAAATAACGGGGAGTAAGCAGGAGTCTTACTATATGAGAGCAAACCGCCAGTTTTTGGATAGATATAATATCTACGGTAAATATGAGTTGCAGAGGTTCAGCTATGATATACCCGGCAGCGAAAGGCAGGATTCGACTATCAGCCAGGCAGGTTTTGCAAACAGCAAGCTGCTGGGGACGACTGTTCATCTTGACTTAAATGGTGTGGTGACGGACAGGCATGATTCCCGCTATCAGACTTATATGCTTGGCCTTAGCCGGCAGTTGACGGAGAAAACCCGCCTTACTTTAAACGGCTCGTATATGCTGACTGAATACGACACAACGGAAGAAAGGGATATTCAGCGGAGTTACAGCGCTTATTCTTATTTCAGCTTAAATAAAGAATGGAATGTTACTGTCAGTTATGAAGCAATTAAAGGGGAAGATTATTCATCGAGGACCGTTGTTTCACGTCTTACCTATAAATTTTAACTTTTCAGGACAAAGTGAATTTTTTAAAGACAGCCTGCTATTTTTTGGGTCCTCAATCCTGCCTTTCTGCGAAAGAACCGTCCCATTCAAAGAAAAATTAATATTAAATTTCAAGGGTAACTCAAAGTGAATCAAAGGCCCCGCCGCAAACTGTGGGGAGCTGAGACTCACCTTGTTTTCCCTGGGCCTTTACATTTGTGATTTAAAGGCTATACTTAGTTGTCAGGGTGGGTTCTTTTCGCACGGCACACTTTGAAGATTTTTATCCGCCCTGCGTCTCTTTTGTGACGTTATTTCCCCAAATTTACTATAAATACGGTTTTTCCGGAGAAAGACAGATGCATATTGCTATGCTTTCACCTGTTGCCTGGCGAACGCCGCCCCGCCATTATGGCCCATGGGAGAGCGTTGTTTCTCTCCTCACAGAGGGACTCATCGCCAGAGGGATAGATGTTACCCTTTTTGCAACGGGAGATTCCGTTACAAAGGGTTGTCTCCATTGGGTCTGTAAAAAAGGCTACGAGGAGGATGAGCATTCAGACCCGAAGGTGATGGAGTCTCTTCACATATCGGAACTCTTTGACAGGGCCGCTGATTTCGATCTCATTCACAATCATTTCGATTTTCTCCCTCTTACCTACAGCGGACTGGTGAAAACGACCGTTCTTACAACGATACACGGTTTTTCCTCTCCCCGCATTTTGCCGGCCTATAAGAAGTATAACGGCAAGGCCTTCTACGTCTCCATAAGCGAGGCCGACAGGGCGCCCGGTCTTGACTATATTAAGACAATACACCACGGTATCGATCTCAATGAATTCTCTTTTAATGCCGAGCCTCAGGGTAATTACCTCCTTTTTTTCGGACGCATTCATCCCGACAAGGGCGCTAAAGAGGCCATAGAGATTGCCCGGCGCACTGACAGCAAACTTATTATGGCCGGTATCATCCAGGATGAGGTCTACTATGAGAGAGAGGTAGAACCCCACCTTAATGGCAAGGACATTACCTACGTGGGCAGCGTTGGTCCTGAAAAGAGGGACGACTTGTTAAGGAACGCCAAAATGCTGCTGCATCCCATCAACTTCGATGAACCTTTCGGCCTTTCCGTTGTTGAGGCCATGGCCTGCGGCACCCCTGTTATTGCTTTTAACAGGGGGAGTATGGCTGAACTTATTAGGGATGGCGTCAACGGTTTTCTCGTTACCGACCTCGATGAGGCCGTCCATGCTGCAGACAGGCTCGGTGAGATCGACCGCGCCCATTGCAGAAAGTTTGTGGAGGAGAATTTTTCCGTCGAGAGGATGGTTGATGATTACATAAAGATCTACGAAGAGATCATTGAAAAGACAAAAGGTAATGATCGCAGGCCTTGGGGGTATTACGAAGTTTTTGCCGACGATTCCAACCACAAGGTAAAGCGTATCGTGGTATATCCCGGCAAGCGGCTCAGTTTGCAAAGGCACAGACGGCGCTCTGAACACTGGCATGTTATCTATGGCGAAGGTGTGGTAACGCTTGATGACCGGGAAATAGTGCTCAAGGCGGGGGAATCCATCGATATTCCGCAAGGAGCCGTCCACAGGATGGAGAACCGGGGGACGGAGCACATGGCCTTCGTTGAGGTGCAGCGGGGCGATTATTTCGGAGAAGATGACATTGAGCGGCTGGAGGATGATTTTGGACGAAAGTAAACCCTGTTTTCCATCAACTTTCTGCTGCCTTACTTTAAACTGCCTCACAATCAATCCTGATGAGACAGGCAGGCCCGGAGAAAAGCTATGGAACCTTTGGTAAAGCGCTATGAAAAGAATCCCCTGCTGACGAAGCAGGACGTTCCTTACCCCGTGGAGACCGTTCATAATGCCGGTGTTGTTAAACATGAGGGGCGATACATGATGCTCTTCAGGTCACATTTAAGAAACGGCAGATCCATCATCGGCAAGGCCCATAGCGAAGACGGCTTTTCCTTCATCGTTTCTCCCGAACCCTTCATAACACCTGCTGTTGAGGGCCTATTTGCCGAATATGAAGAATGCGGTGTGGAAGACCTGCGCATTTGCCACATGGAGGGGGAAGACTACCTGCTCACCTACAGCGCCTATTCAAGGCATGGCGTAAGAATCGCCCTGGCAAGGACGACTGATTTCAAGTCTATTGAGCGTATAGCTCTCATCTCCCAGCCCGATATGCGAAACGTTGTCCTTTTTCCGAGGAAAATAAAGGGACGCTATGTGCGCCTCGACCGTCCTCACTCGGAAATATCACCCTGGTCGATTTGCATATCCTATTCTCCCGATCTTGTTCACTGGGGGGACTCGAAGGTGGTCATGAAGCCTGTTACCTATCACTGGGATGAAATGAAGATAGGTCCCGGCGCAACCCCTTTCGCCACAGACAAAGGCTGGCTCCATATTTACCACGGCGTTTTTGAGACCATGGCAGGCGCCGTCTACAGGCTTGGCGCCGCCCTTCACGACATTGAAGACCCTTCAAAGATCATCGGTGTTTCCGATGACTGGATACTTCAGCCTGAAGATCCCTGGGAGATTACAGGCTATGTCTCAAATGTTGTTTTTAGCTGTGGCGCAGTCCCTGAAGATGACGGGACCCTAAAGATATACTGGGGAGGCGCAGATTCCGTCATGTGTGCCGGAACTGCCAGAATTGAAGATCTGCTGGAGATGTGCACAGGCGACAGGTCGAGAGCGCCCTTATAGAAAAGAGATGAATGTAAGCCCCTAAATTTATGCATCTGTGAGGCCATATGAAAAAAACGAAAAGATCAGTCAATGTAGAAAGGCGTAAGGAAAAATTTACCTCTCAGCCAACAAGGGTTATCGCCAAATTTTATCTTCCGGGAGGAGAGAAGCGAACCAGGCATATTATAGCGCGTGTCTTATTCCTTTCTGAAGAAGAAGTTCATGCTAACCTGGAAGAGGTCATTGCCGGCTTTACTGCCCGGCACAAAGAGTTAAGGAAGATTTTCAGACGAAATTTCGATGAGGTAGAAAGATACATCCCTGCCGACATTGAAATATCAGAGGAGAGGCGTATTCTCATCGGGGCTTATTTTACTCATGAATACTCAATACAGGCGGTTGCCTTTTTTAACCCTTCCATCGTAGACCATCCCAATCAGCAGCGTTTGCCGGAAGGGGAGAGAAGAGTCATACTCAGTTTTCGCTCCACCGGTGAGGGGCATATATCATCTATTGAGTTCAGGAGCGGCATCCTTGATAAAAAGAATGAACTCCGTTTCGATAAGGTAAGCCGTTATGTCGAAACGCCTGAGGTGATAAAGAACCCCACATACGACAACCCTACTTTCCGCTATAAACTGGAAGATATGGAGGCGCTCAATGAGGTTTCCGCGCATATTCTGGACAGGCTCCCGGGCCGCTTTAGTTTTTATGACCTGAACGGGTCGATACAACATGAACTGGATAGTCATCATGAGCCCTATCCCTTGCTTCATGACACTGTGGACAAGATATTATGGCTTGCCAGGTCAAATTATGAACTCAAATTCAGAAAAGACAGGAGGATATCGGAAAAGGTCATATTCCCCGTGTCGGAAAACGAAAGCAGGGGGATTGAAGACGCCAGGTTTGTCCGTTTCGTCTATGAAACAGGTGAAGTAAAGTATTATGCGACCTATACGGCATACAACGGTTTCAATATCCTTCCTATGCTGCTGGAAACGGAAGATTTTGTCACTTTCCGTATCAAGACACTAAACGGCCGGGCTGTTCAGAACAAAGGGATGGCCCTTTTTCCCAGGAAGGTAAAGGGCAGGTATATGATGATCTCCCGCCAGGACGGTGAAAACATGTTCATCATGTCTTCCGACAATATCCATTTCTGGCACGAGGCGACGCTTCTTGGTGAGCCCACATACCCCTGGGAATTTATACAGATAGGGAACTGCGGTTCTCCCCTGGAAACGGAGGCGGGCTGGATACTTCTTACCCACGGTGTCGGCGCTATGCGCAAGTACTGTATAGGAGCCTTCCTGCTCGACTTTGACGATCCCTCGAAAGTTATAGGCCATCTGCCGGAACCGCTTCTTCTCCCCACTGAAGATGAACGGGAGGGCTATGTGCCGAATGTTCTCTATACATGCGGTGCGATAATACATAACGATGAATTGGTTATTCCCTATTCCATGTCTGATTCGGCTTCAGGTATTGCCGTTATTCCCGTCAGGGAACTTCTGTCGAAGTTCAGCGCATAGGTGTCTGTTTTATGGGGGAAGATAGTGGAAAAACATATATCTTAATAAGGAAAGCATATGAGTAATTACAAAAAAATAGCTGTGATTGGAAATTATCTTCCACGGCGATGCGGAATCGCCACTTTTACTACCGATCTCTGCAATGCCATTGCCGGTGAAATGGAATGCGGGGGCAACAATCTTGTGGCTATTGCCATGGATGATGTTGAAGAAGGCTATCATTACAAGGACAGAGTAAAATTCCAGGTGAAAGCAAACGTTCTTTCAGACTACCTGTGCGCCGCAGGCTTTCTCAATCTCCATAAGTTTGATGTGGCCCTTTTGCAGCATGAGTTCGGCATCTTCGGTGGAAGTTACGGCGCTCACATAATCCATATGCTGAAAAATCTGAGGATGCCCGTAATTACCACGCTCCATACGGTACTGGAAAACCCCACGGAAGAGCAGCGCATAATTACCGGTGAACTGGCAAGGCACTCTGAGGCGCTGGTGGTGATGGCCCATAAAGCGCATTCTCTCCTGATGGAGGTTTACGGCATCGATGAGGGGAAGATCGTCCATATCCCCCATGGCATACCGGATGTGAAAGGGGACATGTCCCTCACATTTCGCAGGCAACTGGGTCTCGATGGCCGCCGAATACTGCTTACCTTCGGGCTTTTAAGCCCCGGAAAAGGGATAGAAGGTATGATAAATGCCATGCCTGCTATTCTCAAGGAGCATCCCCATGCCGTATTCATCATTCTTGGAGAGACCCATCCCCATATCAAAAAGGAACATGGCGATTCTTACAGGCAGTCTCTTTTCCAGCAGGTAAGACGTCTGGGTCTGAAGGATAATGTGCTTTTTCACAACCGCTTTGTCGATCTCGATACGCTGACCAAATATATAACCTCCGCCGACATCTACGTCAGCCCCTATCTCAACAGGGAACAGATTGTCTCGGGGACTCTCGCCTACGCTATGGGACTCGGCACGGCCATCGTCGCTACGCCCTACTGGTATGCCGAAGAACTGCTTGCCGATGGCAGGGGGGTTATCGTTCCCTTTGGCTGTGTTGATTCAATGTCGAAAGAGATTTGCGCCCTCCTTAAGAATGAGAAGAAGCGAAGCGCTATATGTAAAAAAGGTTATACAAAGGGGCGTTCCATGGTCTGGCAGGAAGTGGGGAAGAATTACCTTGCTCTTACCTGTGAAGCGTTGAAACAAAGGTCAGAGAAGCCCATACAGCAGATAGCAGAAAGGAGCGATGCACGGATTATTTACGAACTCCCCGAGGTAAACCTGAAGATCATGACTGACGATACGGGTATGCTGCAGCATGCCAAATATTCCGTGCCTGACCGCCATCACGGCTACTGCGTCGATGATAACGCAAGGGCTCTTATCGTGGCGGGCATGCACTACTCACTTTTCAAGGACAAGTCCGTCATACCGCTAATGCAGACCTATCTCTCCTTTATGCATTATTCCTTTAATCCTGAAAAGGGGAGTTTCAGGAACTTCATGTCCTATGACAGGCGCTGGCTGGAAGAGGCGGGAAGCGAGGATTCGCAGGGGCGCTCCATCTGGGGGCTGGGCGTTGCCGTTAAATGCGCGCCCAATGAAGCCGTCCGTAATATGGCGGCCAGTCTCTTTCTGGAGGGACTCAACTGCCTGGAGTCCTTTGTCTCTCCCCGTGCCTTGTCTTTTGCTATCCTGGGTCTCCACGCCTATATGGAGGTTTTTGGGGGAGATGCCAATGCCCGCAGGCTTCGGCAGAACCTGTCGGAGAAGCTCTTTGCCCTCTTTGCTGAATGTTCTTCAAAGGATTGGCCCTGGTGCGAGGAGATCGTAACCTATGCCAATGGAAAGATACCTCATGCGCTCATTCTTTCCGGGCAATGGATACCCGACCCTGAAATGCACAAGGCGGGACTGACCGCCCTTGAATGGTTGCTGGAAAAACAGACTGCCCCTGAGGAGCATCTCTCTATCATCGGAAATTCCGACTGGCTGAATCGCGACGGGAGGTCAGCCATATTCGACCAGCAGCCCATAGAAGTCATGTGTCTCATAGAGGCCTGTGCCGAAGCCTTTCGCTCAACGGCAGACAGGAAGTGGATGTTAGAGGCAAAAAGATGCCTGGGCTGGTTCCTGGGCTGGAACGACCTTGGCGAGCAGGTCTGCGTTCTTGAAACAGGCGGCTGCTTTGACGGCATTGAGGCTATTGGTGTAAACGCCAACCAGGGGGCCGAGTCCACCCTCTCCTGGCTCATATCTCTCCTCACCATGTACGAGATAATGGTCGATGGTGTGCTGGTGGAAAGGTAGGTGTTTCCAGGGCGCTTTTTATCTTCGTTGTCAGCAATTGATTATAAGGGCTGATGCCGTTGCGGCAATTTACTTGACATGTTGGCCGGGCCCGGGAGTTTACCTCCCAGGCTGTTGTTTTACTTTTTTATAACACTACTTCTACCGGTCTCGTATTTATAGTAAGTAAGGCCATAGCCACAACTTGATTTGACGTGACCCTTAACAGGAGACTGGTGACAACCGTTAGCTCTGTCAGGGGAATATGATTTCAACTTCCTCGCTGGATATCTGTTTTACCTTCAGTTCCGTATGAAAGAGCTCTCCCACACCCTTCAGGGCGCCCACAAAGATAGCGATTAGCCCTCTTTTGGAAATATATTTCATAATGAGCGTGCTGGAATCCTTCCACTTGTATTCAAACATGGGAGGCTGCGCATTGGGCACCATATTCGTAACCTGTTTGTGTATAATATTCAATTTCAGAATGAGGTCCTTTGCGTTCGTTATGCCCCGGTAATAGGACTTGTAGAGTTTGGGCACATAATGGGTTACCCAGTATTTGCCGAAGGTCTCGGCCGCCTGTTGCGGAGGAAGGTTCAAAACCTCGCAAAGAGATTTGAAGGTCATCATTACTGCCGCCTCTTCAACATCGTGGGTTATTGAAAAGGTTGTATTTTTGTCCAGTCCCACCTTTTCAAGTATGGCTTCCCACTTATCCTTGCCGAAATTGTCGGAAACCATATCTTTCATGGCATTTACAATAACACCTTTCATTTTTCTTTCCCTTTCTTATTAAAGTTCGCCCAGTTCCAATAGCGCTTCCATGAACCTGGGCTCGTATTTTTTCATCATCAACCGGCCCATACCGATATTGGCCTTCCTTGTGAGAAGCAGTTGGTGATAGTGATTTTCTCCGAGAAGTCTAAGGAGAATATAGATTTTATCGCAAGTGATCAAAATATCCTCCGCTTCTCCAAAAATATCGACTCCTCCCAGAAGCTCCGCTGCCTGCGACTGGCTGTTTATTACCTGGGCATAAGCTGCCGAGGCGGCAGATGAATCAATATTCGGGTCGCTTGATATGCCTCCGATCGACATACCGTCTCCCAGTCTCACAATATCAGTGGCTAAAAAATCCGGTATATCCATTTTAAAATTCTCAATGATTTCTTCCAGTACAGCCATTGTAATACCTCCTTTGTCAGGATTTCCATTTTCCTGTTTATTTTCTAAACTTTGGGCGCGCTTTTTTTCTTTCTCCGCTTGTTGCTTTTCATCTTTGATTCTCATTGTTTCCATCAGTATGTAGCTCAGGGAGGAGTTTATCTGTCTCCTTTTTTTGCAGATGCCTTCAATCTCCACCTCCGATTTGTCCCAGGATATGATGGTAATTGCTGCCTCTTCACCGTTTACCCCCCCTGCTTCGGCATCCATTAATTCACCATTTGACAGGTAGAGGTAACCTGTCAATTTATTGCACATTACTTTGAGAGTGCAGGTCTTTTTCTCCATTTCCACCATCTGAAGAAGGGTCGGAAGGGTAATGCCTTGAATATACCCCTTTGTGGCTGCCTTCATCCCTTCCAGTATACTTTCGGCCAGCAAGTCGATATCGAGTGGTTTCTCAAGGTATTGAAAGACTCCCGTGCTTTGAAGCTGGTCTTCGATCTCCGGTGTTCCGAATGCCGTCATGGCAATGATGGGAATAGAGGGGTAGTTGCTGTTCATGTAGACAAGAAGTTCCAAACCGTCCATTTTTGGCATTTTCAGGTCCGTCACTAAAAGTCCAATGTGGTTGGATTCAAGGATTTTTACAGCTTCATTTCCGTTTTCGGCGAGAAGCACATTGAACTTGTCGGGGTAGCCTTTGGCGAGGCCGTCTGAAAGGCTCATAAGAAATGGCTTTTCGTCGTCAACGATCAATACGTTTTTATCGGGCTTTGTCATAAAGTGATTCTTGCAGCAAGTAGCATGCCAAAATTGTCACAAATTGAAAATGCCTTTAAATCCGCCTGTTATAAAAGTTGGAAGGCGTTATGTAAGGGGCAGGGTGTTCATTTTGAACCATTCATTTTGACATGTCTGTCATTTTGAACGGGCGGGCAGAAGATTGTAACGGTGGACTTTTCGTTTCAGAGTGGAAAGGGAGATGCCAAGGGCCCGGGCCGTCCGGGTATAGTTGCTGGCATGGTGGTCCATCATACGGCGGATATGGTCCTTTTCGACTTTTTCAAGGGTGTCGAGACGGTTTATCTCCTCTGCATTTGTATTGTTAAGTGAGGGGGCTTCCCTCTCCATCAACAGTTTAGAAGGCTCGATAAATGTGTCTCTGCTGAGGATTACGGAGCGTTCCAGGATATTCCTGAGTTCTCTTACATTGCCGGGCCAGGGGTAATGGACCAGTTTTTTTAGCTCTCCCTCAGGGAGCCGGATATCCCTCGTTCCTCCGATCCTCTTTATCCAGAAATTGCAAAGTTCCGGAATGTCTTCCCTTCTTTCCCGTAAAGGCGGAATGTGTACGCGGATCACATTGAGACGATAGTAGAGGTCCTCCCTGAAAGTTTTTTCCTCAATGGACTTGTCGATATCGATGTTCGTTGACGCGATAATGCGTACATCGACCGGTTTCTCACTGTCGCCGCCAAGCCTTCGTATCTTTTTATCTTCCAGGACACTGAGAAGCTTTGGCTGAAGGGAAAGGGGCATGCAGCCGATTTCATCGAGGTAAAGGGTGCCGCCGTCAGCCATTTCGAAGATGCCTTTTTTGTCGGACAGGGCGCCTGTAAAGGCTCCCTTCGTATGGCCGAAGAGCTCGGATTCAATAAGGTTTTCAGGAATGGCGGAACAGTTAATGCTGATAAAGGCATTTTTACGGACACTGCTTTTGTAATGAACAAATTTTGCAAGCAGACTTTTGCCCGTTCCCGTTTCCCCTGTAATCAGCACAGGGGCTTCGCTTGAGGCCGCCAGTTCCGCCAATTGCAGGGTCCCACCGAGACTACCCGCCAGAATGGTTTCTTCGCTGTCCTTTTTAACGGTATAGCTCTGTATCTGTTCTATTTTTTCGAGATACTGAATCTTGAAGGATCTTTCTATTGCAATATCCAGTTCTGCAAGCTCAAAGGGTTTGGAAAGGTAGTCATGTGCACCCATCTTAATGGCGTTGAGGGCATTTTCAAAGTTGGGGTAGGCAGTGACAAAGATTATCTTGGTCTGGTCGTTGTGCTTCAGGATGGCCGGACAAAGGGTATGGCCTTCGGCATCGGGCAGTCTTTGATCTAAAAGGACGAGGCTGATTTTTCTGCCTGAACAGATTTTCAGGCCATCTTCAGCCGTATGCGCCGTGAAAACCTCTACATCGACGCTGGAGAAATGATCTTTAAGGGCGCTGCAGAAAATCCTGTCATCGTCTATAAGGAGGACGACCTTTTTAGGGTTCTTTTCTTTCAAGGCGTTTTTCTCTAAGAATATCTATTTTAACGGAGGTTCCCTCCTTTTCGGCGCTTTCTATCTCAATACTGCCCTGCATTTTTGTAAGGAGATTTTTTGTTATTACCAGTCCCAGGCCGGTGCCGTTGGGTTTGGAAGTATAAAAGGGCTTGAAAAGGTTCCCCTTCTCCGTGTCTCCCATTCCACAGCCATTGTCCTTAATCGTTATGGATACATAGTCGGTTCCCGTATTTTCTGCGCTTATGGTAATTTCCGGGTCCTTTGCTTCCTTCAGGGCATCGGAGGCATTGGTAATGACATTCAGCATAACCTGCTGAAGCGCTCTCTGGTCGGTGCGGATATATTTGACTTCGGGAGAGATGAGCGTTTTAATATTAATGCCATTTTCCTCGAAGTCCTTTACGGCAAGAGACAGCAGGCTGTTTATAAAAGAAGGCAGATTCACACGCTGGATAACGGGATTCTCAAACATGTTAAAATTTTTCAGTGTTTTAAGAAGGTACTCAATCCTCGCTGTTTCCATTAAAGCCCTGTCGATGTATTCCAGAACAGTGGCCTGGGGGAAGGTTTCCAGATTTTTTTTAAGAACACTGAGCGTCATTTTAATGGAGTTAATGGGATTACCGATCTCGTGCCTTATCCCGGAAAAGATGTAGCCCGTATTTTCCATGGTATTGACTGCTTCGGCAATAGACTCGAGCATCATCTTTTCAGTAATATCCCTTAAGAATACCAGTACCGATTCACGGTTAATATGATAAATGGTATAGCAAAAATGCTTGTTGCTCATTTGGAGCGTTTTTGAAATGCAGCCACCCTTATCTGCCGATTCCTTTTCACCGATGCCGGAGAGGAAATGATCGCTCATGACTTCGTAATCATAAGGTTTAAGCGGGGTGTTTTTCAGAATTTCCGTAATGGAATTGCTCAGGAAAGATACGGATTTTCTCTCCCTGTCGAGAACAATGATGCCGACTCTGGGACAGGCCGTATTGGATGCAATGCATCCCGTGCCGTCTGTATAATGTGAACACTCAACGAGATTAAAATATTGGGTATAGTCAATCATTGTTTACGTAAATTTACAGGCAAGAAAAAAACATCTGACAAGGCAAAGTATCACGATAGTGCAAAAAAATCAATAGGCGAAGCGGCTGCCGGCGTCTCCCCATTGATTTCAATTCCCCTCCTGTTGTTTCCCGGCGCAATAATGAAAGGCGCCGCTGAAAATAACTCAGGCTGTTCCAAACTTTTTTTCTATTTTAATTCCGATGGATTTTAGAAACTCGTTGGGAAGTTCCCCACCGGCAAAAATATAAACGTAATCATTTTTTATAAAACCGGTTTTTTCCCCTTCAGAAATTTTAACGTCCTTTTCTCTTATCTCTTTAACATTGGAATTAAATATGACTTTAAGCGCTTCTTTTGCTATTGCGCTATCGAGACGGGTCTTGTTCCCCGCTTTGATCCGGCCGAAAGCCTCTTTCCTGTAGGATAAAATAACCCTGTTCGCCCCCTGGCCGGCAAGGGCCATCGCTGCCTCAACAGCGCTATCTCCCCCGCCGACAACAAGAATATCCTCATCTTGATGTTGTTCAGGGTCGAGCAGCCTGTAGGCAACCTTTGGAAGCGCTTCTCCGGGCACACCCAGTTTTCTTGGTGTGCCCCGCCTGCCGATAGCGAGAATAACCTTTTTTGCCCTGTATTCCCCTTTACTGGTTTTAATCGTATAAGAGCCGTTTTTATGAGGTGACAGAGCTAACATTTTTTCATTTGTATTTATTTTAAGGCCTGTTTGACTAATGATCTTCATCCATAAATCAAGGAGCGCTTCTTTCGTTGTTTCTCTTAATTTCACTTTTCCATAGAGTGGTATTTCCACGGGAGAGGTCATGACGATTTTATGTCTGGGGTAATTAAAGACCGTGCCCCCGATCTCACTTTGATCAATGGTTAAAAAGTTCAGTTTATGCTTTAGCGCCGACAAGGATGCTCCAATGCCGGCGGGACCTGCGCCAATGATAATCAGATCATAAGTGTTCTCCTCTTTTATTTCTTCACTTTTGAGAGCGCAGGCAATATATTCGACGGCCTCCCGGCCCTGGGTGATTGCATTTTTTATGAGCCCCATTCCCCCTAACTCTCCGGCAATGTAAACGCCTTTTACATTGGTTTCAAAGTCAGGCGTTACATAAGGAATTTCTACGCCTCTTGTTTCTGTCCCAAAAACAAGGGTTATAGCGTCGACAGGGCAGGCGGCGGCACAGGCGCCATGGCCGACGCAGTGAGAGGCGTTGATCAGTTTCCCCTTACCTCTGGAAATGCCGAGAATATCTTTTTCCGGGCAGGCTTTAACGCAGGCGCCGCTGCCGATACATTTTGCCGGATCAATGGCGGGGTGAAGAGAGACGGGCTCGTGAAATCCAAATTCCTTTGCTCTCGTTATTTTCTTTTCAGTATGCCCTGATTTTTTTCCTTTAACCAGAACATAGATTCCAATAGCCAAAGATATAACAACTAAAGATATAATTTTTGATAACATTTAAATTATTCCTCACCCAAAATTTTTCGGTTTATAGAATAGATATTGTTAAACTTTAATTAACGGAAAGAGCGCGCTCATATATTCATTTGCTCCCATCTGCAAAAAAGCCCGTAACCGTTGCAGGTCCGGGCTCCCGGATTTTTCTTCAAAATTCCCCCTCTCCTTAAGCATCCCTAACTTTATTATTTTTATACCCTAATTATTTTGCTTTGTAAATGGTTTTGCACCCTTTTCCGACTTTACTCTCAGGCACCATCAGGGAGCATAAAGGATGCCTCTTCTCCTCTGAAAAAACCTTGCCACCTCTTCCTCATTATGCAAAACTTTTAGAGAGGTATTTCTATTCCATGTATAAAAGTATTCTTTATTTCTCATTTATCGTTTTTGCATTTCTTTTTGCAGCAGATAATCTCGATGCCAAAAAGACTTATAAATACAAAGACGAAAATGGCCTTTGGCATTTCACCGACAGGCCGCCTGCTACCGATCAGCCGGTTGAAGTGGAACAGGTTTATGTCAGTGGGAATGAAAAGAAGGTTCTTGTCGAGAGCAGGGGAAGCAGGTATGAACCTTATATTCATGTTCATAACCTGTACCGGGGGCCTGTTGAAATGGTTTTTGAGGCCATAAGTACGGAGAATGCGGCATTCACTCCCCCTTTGCCGATAAGCGTCGTCATTCCCGCCATGACGGAAGTGGATCTTTTTTCCATAAAAGCTGTTCAAAAAAATAAAAGATGGGCTTACCGTTTCCGGCACAGTTATGTTCCCGGCAAACCTGATGCTGTCCACAAACCTGAAAAGCCATACAGACCGCCTATTGAAAGGGGGGTGACTTTTCTCCTTTCCCAGGCGTTTGGTGGCGATTACAGCCATAATGACCCCTGGAACCAATATGCCGTCGATATCGCCATGCCCGAGGGGTCACCTGTTTATGCGGCGCGCGGGGGGATTATCATGGATATAGCCCGTGATTTTTATACGGGCGGGTCGGATATGGAAAAGTACGGAGAGCGGGCCAACTATGTCAGAATCCTTCATGATGACGGGACGATGGCCGTCTATGCCCACTTGAAGCTGGAATCGGTTCGCTATGGCCTGGGCAGACGCATAGAGGAGGGGGCCTTCATTGCCGAGTCGGGAAGCACCGGTTTTTCTTCAGGTCCCCACCTGCATTTCGTTATCCAGAGAAATACAGGTATGGCTATCGAATCACTTCCCTTTCAATTCGAAGGGGAGGGGGGGAGAGCCTATACGCCTGAAAAGGGGATGGTCCTGGAGGTTTTGATGTGACAGGTCAACTTGATATTTATTCAGTCATAGGCTCCCGGGTCCGGATTTTTGTCTGCTGCATGTCATCCTTTGCCGGCTCCACTCTTCTTCCATTGAAAAACTTTTCATCAATTGTTATTATCCTTGCCTATAAAAATGAATCAGAGGAGAAATAATGAAATACGACGTTATCGGCATAGGTAATGCCCTTGTAGATATTGAAGTGCAGCTTGGTGATGAAGAGCTTGCCGGGCTCGGCTATCCCAAAGGAGGAATGACGCTTTCCAGCGATGAAGACCAGCAGAAGCTCCTTGAAAAATTGAAGAAACATTCCTTTTCCACCTGCTCGGGAGGTTCGGCTGCCAATACGATTCACGGTATGGGCGCGCTTGGTGGAAAGGCTTATTACGTGGGCCGGGTGGCCAATGATGATTACGGGAAGCATTACACACAGGATATGGCTGACTGCGGTGTCGGCTTTTCGGGACCCGGCGCTGAAAATGACGGCACGGGAACGTCTGTTGTTTTGATTACGCCGGATGCGCAAAGAACGATGGTGACACATCTTGGCATTTCAACGGCTCTTCATACCGATAATGTCGATGAAACGATTGTTGAAGGGGCGAAGTTTGTTTACATAGAGGGCTACCTCTGGTCCGGTGATGAGACGCGGGCCGCCGGTATTGCCTTGGCGCGAGCTGCCAAAAAGAGAGGTATTCCCGTTGCCTTTTCATTAAGTGATACTTTTATCGTTAACGGTTTCAGGGAGGCCGTCGAGGATTTTATCAAGTGGGATGTGGACATCCTCTTTTGCAATGAGGTGGAGGGCCTGTCCCTGGCCGGGGAAAAAGACCCTGCCACGGCATTCGACAAAATTCTCGGTATCTGTGAAACGCTTTTCCTTACCCGCGGTGAAAATGGGGCCTGGGCAGCCAGGAGAGGTGAAGAGAAGGTGTCTGTTAAAGGCTATAAAGTGAGGGCCGTCGATACAACAGGGGCAGGTGATCTCTTCGCTGCCGGGGCCTTGACGGGGCTGCTCCATAAAAAAGGGCTGAAGGAATGCACCATACTCGGCTGCTATGCCGCCTCGCAAGTGGTGAGTCATCTCGGCGCCAGGATGCCTGCTCATTGCCATAAAAATATTAACGGGGTTATTGAAGAGTACAGCGAATAAAGGATTAAGTTCATATGCAGTTTTGTTGTCTGCAAGGGAGAGTGACCGGCTGCTAAAGGGCGAAGGTCATTGTACTTTCTGAAGGGTTCACCTGTTATGGGAAAATTTTATTGGTACGGCGGCGCTTTTTTTGCCTTCATTTTCTTTTTAATTTTGGGCTTTTTTATTGCCCGGAGCTTTCTAAAAGGAAAAGGGGCCCGTGATGCCGGGATTTTTCTTAAAGCCACAAGCGATAAAGATGAAGCCGCCCGGTCTTTGCTTGTTTATTTAAATGGTGATTTCAAAAGGAGCAATAAGGAAATTGCCCTTTATGACGGCACCCGGACTTCCGATGGAAGGGCCTGGATATTTTTTTGGGATACGCTGGAATTTATAAGGACGAAAAATCCTGCCTTCGGACTCAAGGGAAGTAATCCTGTTCTTTACGATAAAGAGACGGGCCGCATTCAATTTATTCCGCAGCATGAGGTTTTCAAGTATTTCGGTGAGAAAAAGCCCGATAATGCTTAAAAATATTTATTCCTTTTCCGGTAGGGGGAATTCCTCGGGAGGTTGCTCTTGATAGACTTCCTGCATGAAATCGATAAAGATGGGAAGCGCCGCTCTCGAACCGGTTTCTCTTCTGCCGAGAGGCCGCCGGTCATCGAATCCCACCCAGACACCGGCAACAAGGTCAGGTGTAAAGCCTATGAACCAGGCGTCACGGTTTTCATCGGTTGTTCCCGTTTTTCCAGCGACAGGCCGCTTTAAGACTTTTGCCTTCTTTGCAGTGCCTTCCTGAACGACACCTTGCAGAAGCATTGTCATCGTATAGGCTGTTTGCGGCGGGATAGCATATCCCAGGGGGACGTCATTCTTTTTTTCCTCTTCCCGGGGGACATCATCTTCAGTTTTTTCCTCTTTTTTCCTTTCATAAGGATTAACTTTATCAAAATAGGCGTTAATATTATTTTTCAGGACTTTTCCATCACGGTCCCTGATTTCCCTGATAAATAGCGGTTCATGCCTTTTCCCTCCCGAGGCAAAGACTGCATAAGCCGACGTTATTTCAAGCAATGAAAGACCTGAAGAGCCGAGAGAGAGGGAAAGGTTTTTTGAAAGATCGCTTCTAATGCCGAGTTTGCGGGCATAATCAATAACCTTACTGATACCCAGCTTTTTTGCCAGCCTTATAGAAACGATATTTCTTGACTGGGCCAGCGCCTTTTTTAGGGATATGGGCCCAAGAAAGCGGCCGTCGTAGTTTTGGGGACGCCAGACAAAGTTTCTTTGACTATCTACATACACATAAGGCGAGTCGACAATCTTTGTTTTTGGCGTCATTCCTTTATCGAGGGCGGCTGAATAAATAACAGGTTTGAAGGATGAGCCCGGCTGTCTTCTTGCCTGTACGGCCCGGTTAAAACGGTTTATCCTAAAATCATAACCCCCTTCCATAACCTTTATCGACCCATCAGAGGGGTCGATTGCCAAAAGCGCCGCCTGGGCTATGGGCTCCTGGTGAAGTGAAAAGAGGGGCACTCCTTTTTTGCCCTTCACGTCAATGACTTTAACCCTGATGATATCACCTACCTGGAAGGCCTCCGAGGGATGTTTTATATAGGCTTCATAGTAGTTGACTTCCGGGTTCGGTGTTCTGGCCCATCTCATTTCTTTAAAGAGGATTTCTCCTTTTATACCGCCTTTCAGGCTTATTGTTGTTGATTTGTCTTTCCTCTTTACAGAGATAACGACTGCTTCATATACTTCACCTTCTTTAATCTCCATGGGGGATGAAGATTTATCCTTGGGGGGAGCCATAAATGTTTTCATATCATTAAATTCAAGGTGTTTGACGACCCCTCTGAATCCCTGTCTTTTGTCATGGTCGAAAAGGCCCTTTTTAAGCGCTGCCTGCGCCTTTTTTTGCATGGCAAGGTCGAGGGTTGTAAAAACTTTGAGACCTTCTGAATAAAGTATTCTTGATCCGTAGGTCTTTTCAAGGTATTGCCTGACATGCTCCGTAAAATAGGGCGCTGCAGAATTATTTATATCAGCAATGGGGTAGACGGTAATTTCTGAATTCATGGCGTCAGTCGCTTCGACGATGTTGATGAAACCTTCTTCCACCATTCGAGAAAGGACATAAAACATCCTCTGTTTTGCCAGTTCGGGGTTTACATAAGGCGAGTAGGCGCTGGGCGCCTGTGGAAGACCGGCAAGGGTTGCCATTTCTGCAAGGTTCAGTTCACTCACATCTTTTCGAAAGTAGTTTTCCGCTGCCGCCTGGACACCATAGGCGCCATGGCCGAGATAGATTTCATTGAGATAGAGGAATATAATGTTATCTTTCGTTAGCTTGTTTTCAATCCTGTAGGAAAGAATGGCCTCCCGTGTTTTTCGTTTGAGCGTTCTTTCCGATGAAAGAAGCGATTTGGCCACCTGCTGGGTGATTGTGCTCCCCCCCTGGACAACTTCGCCGACAAGGATGTTTTTGATAAGGGCGCGAAATATGCTGAAAAAATCGAGCCCTTCATGTTCATAGAACCGGCCGTCTTCGGCGGCAACAAATGCCTGTACCAGTCTTTTCGGCACTTTATTGAGGGGAATAACTTTTCTTCTTTCCGTATAAAATTCTCCGATGAGCCGGCCATTACCGGAATAAACCTCGGTAATGCTTTTGGGCCTGTAATCCATAATTGAATTCAGTGGAGGGAGGTTCGAGGAAAGATGGTAGTAATAGCCCAGGGTAAAGAGCAGAAAGCCTGCGGCAATGATAACCGAGGCAATAAGGGTATACTTGCGTATTTTCTTTACCTTCGGTGAAATATACTTGATGTTTCTTACTATAATTGAATCGCGGGAAAACATATAAAAAAGCTTTATGCTTTATAAATTTAAGTTAAAATAACGACTTTGATCAGTGTACCATAAAAGCCGGCCCGGTGGTAGTTTGGCGGAAAATAAAATGAGCCCCCTTTCTCAACGTTTTTTTTACGGCAGCGGCTAATCTTCATGGCCATCTGCCTTTTCCCGGTAAAACCGCCCCGTGACAAAGGCTGGTGAAAAAAAGGGATTGCTGAGAAAGAGGGGCTGAAAATTCACCAGGGCAGAAGTTTTTCAGGCACATGAAGCGCAATTTTTTCCCCCGAGAAAGGAGACGCAAATTCCAGCTTTATGGCGGCAAGCTTCATCCCTTCCCTGTTTTTATTGCCCCGTCC